>DASUXK010000367.1:0-6219 GCA_036377935.1 Usitatibacter sp. | reverse complement strand
CCGCTCCGCCTTGCAGCGGTCGTTCGCCAGCGGGCAGCGCGGGTGGAAGGGACAGCCGGAGGGCGGGCTGATCGGGCTCGGCACCTCGCCGCCGACGGGGATGCGCTGGCGCCCCGTCATGTCGAGGTCCGGGATCGCCTCCATCAGAGCGCGCGTATAGGGGTGGCGCGGCGTGATGAAGAGCGTCTCCGCCGGCGCGTTCTCCACCAGGCGGCCGAGATACATGACGCCGACGCGGTCGCTGACCTGGCGCACCACGGCCAGGTTGTGGCTGATGAAGAGATAGGTCAGGCCGAGCTCTCGCTGCAGGTCCTTCATCAGGTTCAGGATCTGCGCCTGCACGGAGACGTCGAGCGCCGACACCGGCTCGTCGGCGACGATGAACTCGGGCCGCAGGGCCAGCGCGCGGGCGATGCCGATCCGCTGGCGTTGGCCGCCGGAAAACTCGTGCGGATATTTCAGTCCGTCGTCCGGATGCAGGCCCACGAGGCCGAGCAACTCGCCGACGCGCGCCCTGATGTCGCGCTCGCCGCGCACGAGGCCGTGGGAGCGCAGCGGCTCGGCCACGATGTCGCGCACGTGCCAGCGCGGGTTGAGGCTCGCGTACGGGTCCTGGAAGATCATCTGGAAGCGGCGGCGCAGGCGCAGCATCTCGCCGCGCCTCGCCACGGACGCGAGGTCGATCCCGTCGAAGAGGATCGAGCCCGCCGTCGGCGCGTAGAGGCCGCAGATGAGGCGCGCGACGGTCGACTTCCCGCAGCCCGACTCGCCCACGAGCGAGAGCGTCTCGCCGCGCCGGATCGCGAAGCTCACGTCGTCCACCGCGCGCAGCACCTGCCGCGGCGCGCGCTCGATCATGCGGTTGAGCCAGGGGCGCGAGACATCGAAGTCGCGCGTGAGGTGGCGGACTTCGAGGAGCGGTCTTTCCTCGCTCCCCGGTGTTCCTGCCTCAACCATGCACCGCCCCCTCGCTCCACCCCGCCGAAGCTTGCGGGCTCGCGCGCTCGGGCGCATGCAGCCAGCACGCGGCGAGGGTGCGGTTCGCGGCGAGCAGCTCCGGGCGCTCGAGGCGGCAGCGGTCGAACGCGCGCGGGCAGCGCGGATGGAACGCGCAGCCGCGCGGGATGGCATCGAGCCGCGGCATCGAGCCTTCGATCTGCGGCAGGCGCTCCAGCTCCTCGCCCACCGAAGGGATCGAGCCCATCAGGCCCGCGGTGTACGGATGCTGCGGGTCGTGGATCACCGCCTGCACCGGGCCGATCTCCACGATGCGCCCCGCGTACATCACGGCGACGCGGTCGGCGGTCTCGGCGATCACGCCCATGTCGTGCGTCACGAGCATCACCGAGGTGCCGTGCTCGCGGCACAGGCGCTTGAGGAGCGCGATGATCTGCGCCTGGATCGAGACGTCGAGGGCCGTGGTCGGCTCGTCGGCGATGATGAGGCGCGGATTGGCGCAGATCGCGAGCGCGATCACGACGCGCTGGCGCATGCCGCCCGAGAACTGGTGCGGGTAATGGTCGATGCGCCGCTCGGGCGCGGGAATGCCCACCTCGCCGAGGAGCTCGATCGCGCGCCGGCGCGCTCCCGGCCCATCGAGCGGCAGGTGCGTGCGGATCGTCTCCACGAGCTGCTCGCCGATCGTGTAGAGCGGGTTCAGCGACGTGAGCGGATCCTGGAAGATCGCCCCGATGCGCCGGCCGCGGACGCGCCGCATCTGCTCCGGCGGCAGGGTGTCGATGCGCTGTCCTTCGAGGCGGATCTCGCCGGCGGCGATGCGGCCCGGCGGCTCGAGCAGCCCGATGATCGCCGCGCCCGTGAGCGACTTCCCGGCGCCCGATTCGCCGACCACGCCCAGCACCTCGCCGGGCGCGATGTCGAACGACACGCCGTCGATCGCGGTGAGCGTGCCGTGCCGCGTCGGGAACTCGACCCGCAAATTCCGCACCTCGAGGAGCGCCCCCGTCATCGGCCCGCGCCGAACTTCGCCTCGCACTCGCCGATGCGCTCGGCGCTGCGCACGACCGGCGTCCACTGCGGGCCGACCGGATTGTCGAGGCGCGCGGAGATGTAGTAGCGCATGCACGGCTCGGTCGCGAGCTCGAAGGTGCGCTGCGTGGCCTGCCAGCCGCGGCGCGGCGGCACGTCGACGGTGACCTGGTGGCGGCCGGGCGCGACCACCGCGCGATGGATGTCCTGCGCGTTGCGGTCGTCGACGCGGTTCACGATGACGGCGATCACGTTGGGGTCGGCGGAGCGGACCGGATCGTTCTCGATGATCGAATACGGCTCGGCGTAGGGGCCCGTCGCGCAGGCGGCGGCGAGGGCAAGGGCGAGGAGGGGAAGGCGCTTCATGGCGATGCCTTTCTGCGACGCTAGCGCAGCCGGGGATTGAGCGCGTCGCGAAGCCAATCCCCCAGCACGTTGATGGCGAGCACCAGCGCGACCAGCGCGGCGCCCGGGAACACCGTGATCCACCATTCGCCCGAGAACAGGAACTCGTTGCCGATGCGGATCAGCGTCCCCAGCGACGGTCGGGTCGGGGGGACGCCGACGCCGAGGAACGACAGCGTCGCCTCGGTGATGACGGCTTCTCCGATGTGCAGCGTCACGAGCACGAGCACCGGCCCGAGCGCGTTCGGCAGCACATGGGAGAACATGATCGCGGCCGGATGCCTTCCGATGACCCGTGCCGCCTGGACGTACTCCTTGTTGCGCTCCACGAGCGTCGAGCCGCGCACGGTTCGTGCATAGCGCACCCATCCGGAGGCGGCGATCGCGATGACGATGACGTAGAACGCGAGCTGGTCCTGCAGCTCCCGCGGCAGCGCCGCCCGGGCGAGCCCGTCCACGAGGAGCGCGATGAGGATGGCGGGAAACGAGAGCTGCACGTCGGCCACCCGCATGATGAACGCGTCCACCTTCCCGCCCGCGTATCCGGCGACCAGGCCCAGGGCCACGCCGATGACCATCGCGAGCAGCGTCGCGAGCAGGCCCACGAGGAGCGAGATGCGCGAGCCGAAGAGGATCGCCGAGAGCACGTCGCGTCCCTGGTCGTCGGTGCCGAGGATGTACGTCGCGCTTCCGCCCGCGGTCCAGGCGGGCGGCGTCATCGCGTCCGAGAGGTTCAGCGTCGCGAGGTCGAACGGGTTGTGCGGCGCGACCCACGGCGCGAACGTCGACGCGACCACGATGGCGGCCGTGATCGCCGCGGAGAGGATCACGCCGGGGCGCCGGCGGAAGCTGTAGAAGAGGTCGCTGTCGAAGATCCTGTGGAGCCGGCCTCGCGCCCGGGCGGACCCGTCGGCGCGACCGCCTTCGACGCCGGATGGGCTGGTGGCCATCAGCGCGCCCCCGCCGTCTCCGCCCGCAGCCGGGGATCGACCGAGTAGTAGAGGAGGTCCACGGTGAGGTTGATCGCCACGAAGATGAGCCCGATGAGGCAGAGGTACGCGGCCATCACGGGGACGTCGGCGAACTGCACCGCCTGGATGAAGAGCAGCCCCATGCCGGGCCACTGGAACACCTGCTCGGTGATGATGGCGAAGGCGATGATGCCGCCCAGCTGCAGTCCCGTGATGGTGATGACCGGCACCAGCGTGTTCTTGAGCGCGTGGCCGAAATGCACCGCGCGGTCCGTGAGGCCGCGGGCGCGCGCGAACTTGATGTAGTCGGAGCGCAGGACCTCGAGCATCTCCGAGCGCACCAGGCGCATCACGAGCGTCAGCGGGAAGAAGCCCAGGGTGATCGCGGGCAGCACCAGCGCCTTCAGGCCGCCGACGGTGAGCAAGCCCGTCGTCCAGAACCCCAGCCGCACCGTCTCGCCGCGCCCGAACGAGGGCAGCCAGCCCAGCCATACCGCGAAGACCAGGATGAGGAAGATGCCGATCAGGAAGTTGGGGAGCGACACGCCGACCAGCGACGTGGTGAGCATGCCCTTCGAGAGCCAGGACTCCGGCCGCAACGCCGAGTAGACGCCGGCCGGGATGCCGACGATGAGCGCGATGATCGACGCGGTGAAGGCGAGCTCGAACGTCGCGGGGATGCGCTCGGCCAGCAGCGCCGAGACGGGCCGCCCCAGGCGCAGCGAGATCCCGAAGTTGCCGTGCAGCGCGTTCCCGAGGAAGGTGCCGAACTGCACGTAGAACGGGCGGTCGAGGCCCAGCATGTGGCGCATCGCGTCGCGGTCGGCCTGGGTCGCCTCGGGCGGCACCATCTGCGAGACGGGATCGCCCACGAAGTTGAAGAGCGAGAAGGCGATGAAGCCCACGACGAGCATCACGACGATGCCCTGGAGGATGCGGCGCAGGATGAAGGCGAGCACGGTGGGCGGCGTTCGGGGCGCGACGCCTTCGTCTCGGCGCCGCCGGGTTCCATGGGAGCATCATGGAGGGACCATCGAGGGGAAGTCAATTCGCAGGCGCGATGACGCAGGAGATCTTCCGCGGGGAGCCGTACCGCGGGGAAGTCGAGGCGAAAGTGGAGGCGGTGTCGCCCGAGGGCATCCGCCTCGACCGCACCGGCGGCGAGTGGTGCCGGAGCTCGCCTAGAGCAGCAGGCCGGGCGGCAGCGGCACCTGCAGGCCGAAGCGGAACACGGCGTAGAGGCCCCCGAGGAGCAGCGCGCCGGCGAAGGCGTAGCCCAGCGCGCGCCGCGGCGTCCAGCGGTCGTAGTTCGCGATGAGCAGGATCGCGGTGAAGGCCACGATGCTCGTCGTGAGGAATCCCACGCTCTGGAGCAGCAGCGACCACGCGAGCATCACGGCGAAGAGCGCCGCGCGGCGCAAGGCCGAGCCGTGCTCCACGGGCTTCGGCGGGCCGGGGCGCACCAACGCGAGGACGATGTACGCGCCGCCGAAGAGGATCACCAGCACCGCCACCGTGCGCGGGAAGACGCTTCCCAGCGCCGTGAAGTCCTTGGCGAAGTAGAAGGCGGCGACGGCGATCGCGACGAGGATCGCCGATCCGACGATCCCCGGAATGTCACTCTTCGGCGGTTCGGGGCTCACGGTCCGGGTTCCTGCCGCGCCTGCGGCTCATGATGACGGGATAGAGGAGGGCGAGCGCGATGAACGCGATGATCGCGAGCGAGATCGGGCGCACGAAGAACTCGCGCAGCGGCATGCCGGCGGCGTTGCCGATGAGGTAGCCCTGCACGAAGCCGGATTCCGCGATCGTGCCGAGGATGAGGCCGAGCACCACCGGCGAGGCCGTGAACCCCATGCGGCCGAACACCCACATGACGCCGCCCAGCACGACCATCTGCTGCACGTCGTGCGTGTTGTTGTTCACCGAGTAGCTGCCCACGATCGTGAGGAACGCCACGGCGGGCACCAGGATCGCCTTGGGGATCGCGACGATCGACTTGAACGCGTAGCGGCCGATCACGAGCCCCAGCGGGAGCATGAGGATCGTCGCGATGAAGAGGCCGTAGATGAACGTATAGACCACCGAGCTTTCCTCGGTGAAGAGCGTGGGGCCGGTGCGGATGCCCTGCACCATGAGCGCGCCCAGGATCACCGCGTCGGGCGGCGTGCCGGGGATGCCGAGCACGAGCGTGGGGATGAAGCCGCCGCCCACGGTCGCGTTGTTCGAGGATTCGGTCGCGAGCACGCCGTCGGGCTCGCCCTTGCCGAAGCGCTCGGGATGCTTCGCGCTGCGCTTGGCCTCGGCGTACGAGACGAGCGAGGCGATGGAGCCGCCGGCGCCGGGAAGGATCCCGACCAGCGTGCCGATCACCGAGCTGCGGGCGAGGTTGAAGCGCGAGCGCCACGCGATGGCGGCCGCCTCGCGCAGGCGGAACCCCGCGACCTGGTGCGTGAGCTTGAGGTGCGGGTCGGGCGTGGCGACGAGGTCGATCAGCACCGGCACGCAATAAAGGCCGATGAGGCCGGACACCACGTCGATGCCGCCCAGCAGCGCCTTGATGTCGCCCACGTAGCGGATGTCTCCGCCCACTTCCGCGACGCCGATCGTCCCCAGCAGGAGCCCCGCGCCGCCGCCGGCGAGGCCCTTGAGCACGCTGCCCTCGGAGAGGCTGCCGATCAGCGTGAGGCCGAGGATCGCGAGCCAGAAGTACTCCACCGGCCCGAACGCGAGCGAGAAGCGCGCGAGCGGGGGCGCCAGCAGCAGCAGGAACGCCGCGCCCACCAGGCCGCCGATCACCGAGGCGAGGCAGGCCAACGTGATCGCGAGGTCGCCGTCGCCCTTCTTCGCCATC
>DASUXK010000366.1:0-3274 GCA_036377935.1 Usitatibacter sp. | reverse complement strand
TGCCCGTGCTGCTCGTCGCCGGAGCCTTCGGCGCGGGCAAGACGACGCTCCTCGCGCGCTGGATGGCGGAGCCGGCGTTCGCGTCCGCGGCCGTGCTGGTGAACGAGCTCGGCGAGGCTTGCGTCGATACGGCGCTGCTGCGAGGTACCAGCCCCGCGGCGCTTGCGCTCGCCGGCGGATGCGCCTGCTGCGGCGCGCGAGAGGCGCTCGCCGCTTCGCTCGAAGCGCTCGCGGGACGGCATCGCGCGAACGCGCCTTTCGACCGCGTCGCCGTGGAGCTCGCGGGCCTCGCCCATCCGCGTGCGCTGCTCGAGGATTTCACCCGCGATCCGCGGCTGCGAGAGCGCTTCCCGCTGCACGGTCTCGCGACGGTGGTCGACGCGGCCGTGGGAACCGGCGCGCTCGCGGCCTCATCCGCGCGGGCGCAGCTCGCCGCCGCGGACTTGATCGTGCTCGCGAGGTCGGAGCATTGCGCGCCGGATGCGTGGAGGCGGTTCGCGGAAGCGGCGCGGCGCATCAATCCCCATGCGGAGCTGGTGCGCGGCGACGCCGAGGCGGCGCAGGTGTGGCATGCGGCGGGCGCGGCTTCGGGCCGCGAGCTGCGCTACCTCGAGGCGGCGCTCGGCGATGCGCCGCACGGCGCCGGGGAGCGCGCGCATCCCGAGGGCATCGCCGTGCACACGCTCTGCCTGGGCGAGCCCGTCGAGCTCTCCGCCTATTGCCTGCGGCTCGCCGCGTTCCTCGAGGCGCACGCCGATTCGGTGTTGCGCATCAAGGGGCTGGTCGCCGTGCGCGGGCGTCACGGGCCCGCGGTGATCCAGGCGGTGCGCGGCGAGCTCCAGCCGGTGCGCACCCTGGGCCAGTGGCCCGCGGGCGCCGTCTCCGCGCTCGTCGTCGTCGCGCGCGGCCTCGACGCCGCCGCGATTTCCGCCGCGCTCTCTTGACCGCGCGCGTGGGCCGCGCGTAAAAACGCGGGAGTCCCGCGCGAACGCGAACGCCGTTCCTCGATGCGGAAATCGCCGCGCGGCCGTTCCATCCTTCGAGAGGCATCCATGTCCGAGACCATTTCCATGACCGTCAACGGCCGCGCGGAGTCGGTGCGCACGGATCCGAAGACGCCGCTGCTCTACGTGCTGCGCAACGACCTCGGCCTCGCCGGGCCGAAGTTCGGCTGCGGCCTCGGCCAGTGCGGCGCGTGCACGGTGCACATGGATGGCGTCGCGATCCGCTCGTGCGCAACGCCCGTGGCCTCCGCGCGCGGCACGCGCATCACCACGCTGGAAGGATTGAAGCGCGGAAGCGCGCTGCACGCGGTGCAGCAGGCGTTCATCGACGAGCAGGCCGCGCAGTGCGGCTACTGCATCAACGGCTGGATCATGACCGCGGCGGCGCTCCTCGAGGCGAATCCGCACGCGAGCGAGGAGGATATCCGCAAGGGGCTCTCGGGACTCAAGTGCCGCTGCGGCACGCACCTCGCGATCCTGCGCGCGGTGAAGCTCGCCGCCTCGCGCATGGCGGCCGAAAGGAGGGCGTGACCATGGCCGATCTCGTCGTCACGCAACGCGGTCTGTCGCGCCGCGATTTCTTCAAGGGCGGCGGCGCGCTCGTCGTGTCGTTCGCGATTCCCGGGTGCGCGACCGTGTCGTCGCAGGAGGCGAGCGCGATGCCCGCGCCGGGCGCCGCGTGGCCCGCGAAGGTCGATCCCGCGCAGGTGGACTCGTGGCTCGCGATCGCCTCGGACGGAAGCGTCACCGCCTCCGTCGGCAAGATCGAGGCGGGCATGGGCATCGGCACGTCCTTCGCGCAGATCGTCGCCGAGGAGCTGGACGTGCCTTTCGAGCGCGTGACCATCGTGATGGGCGACACCGCGACCACCGTGGACCAGCGCGGCACCGGCGGCTCGAACGGCATCTGGAAGGGCGGCGTGGAGTTGCGGCACGCGGCCGCGCAGGGGCGCGAGGCGCTGCTTTCGCTCGCGTCGCAGCGCCTCGGCGTGCCGGTGCAGGCGCTGCGCGTCGAGGACGGCATCGTCTTCGCGACGTCGGAGCCGGGAAAGCGCGTGAGCTACGCCGAGCTGATCGGCGATCGCCGCTTCGACGTGCAGGTCGGCAAGAAGCCGAAGCTCAAGGATCCGCGCGACTACCGGATCGCGGGCCGGCCGCTGCCGCGCTCCGACATCCCCGCGAAGGTCGACGCGACCTATCGCTACGTCGCCGACGTCCATGTGCCGGGCATGCTGCACGCGCGGATGATCCGGCCTTCGCAGGCGCACGCGAAGATCGTGCGCGTGGGCGACGGCGCGGGGTTGCCGGGGCTGGTGCGCATCGTGCGCAAGGGCGATTTCCTGGGCGTCGTGTGCGAGCGCGAGGAGCAGGCGATCGAGGCCGCGCGGCGCCTGGAGGTCGAGTGGTCCACGCCGTCCCCGCTCTATTGGGAGAGCGACGACGCGCTCTACGACGCGTTGCGCGCGGGCACGCCGGAGTCGACGAAGAAGGAGGACGTGCACGGCGACGTCGACATGGTGCTCGCGCATGCGGCGCGCCGCGTGGAGGCGCGCTACGAATTTCCGTTCCAGTCGCACGCCTCGATGGGGCCGGGCTGCGCCGTGGCCGACGTGCGCAACGGCGGCGCGATCGTGTGGGCGGGCGGGCAGAAACCGTATCCGCTGCGCCATGCGGTCGCCGGCATGCTGGGCTTGCCGCTCGAGAAGGTGCGCGTGATCTGGCGTCCGGGCCCCGGCTCCTACGGCATGAACGACGCCGACGATTGCGCGATCGATGCCGCGATCCTCGCGCAGGCGGTAGGCCGGCCCGTGCGGCTGCAGTACATGCGCCACGAAGGCACGGGGTGGGATCCGAAGGGGCCGCCCGCGGTGTTCCATTTGCGTGCGGGGCTCGATGCGAACGGCCGCGTCACCGCGTGGGACTGCGAGGCGCGCGGGTTCTCGGGGCAGCTGCGCCCCTCGGGCACCGACGTGCCCGGCAACTCGCTCGCCGCGCAGATCCTCGGCAACTTCAAGCCGAAGAGCAAGCAGGAGCACAAGTTCCCCGACGAGAGCTACGGCTTCCCCGCCAAGCGCAAGGTGAGCCACCTGCTGCCGTGGGACCAGGCGCTCGGCACGCCGCTGCGCACCGCGCACCTGCGCGACCCCGACGGGCCGCAGACCTGCTTCGCCTCCGAATCGTTCGTGGACGAGGTCGCGTACGCCGCGGGCGTGGACCCGGTCGAGTTCCGGTTGCGCCACCTGAGGGAGGCGCGCGAGAAGGCGGTCGTG
>DASUXK010000365.1:0-2194 GCA_036377935.1 Usitatibacter sp. | reverse complement strand
TCGTCTTCGCGGCCGGCAAGGACGAGCAGACGCAGCCCGCGATCGCCGGTGGCTACGACGTCGGCGCCCCGGCGGCGGCCTGCACGGGGCTGATGATGGACGTCACGCAATCGGGCCAGTTCGTCGGCCTGCGTAAGCCCGACGGGACCGTCCTCTCACGCGCGCGGCTGCGCGACGGACGCCTGAAGGGCGACGTGAAGTGCTCGGGCGGCGGCGAGCGCGCCCTCGTGGCGAGCGTCGCGGTGAAGGGCGTCCTCCTTGGGACACTCGGCGGCGCGCCGCTGCGCGCCGAGCTCAAGCGCGACCCGCCGCCGCCCGGCGCGCTGCGCCCGCGGCCGCCGCCGTCGATCGCGGGCACCTACAAGCTCTCCCCGCGGTCGGAGTGCCTCGGGGGCTCGTTCGAGCTCGACAAGGCTGACGGCAGCACCTATGAGATCAAGGGCGGGACGGGGCGCCTCGTCTACCGCGACGGCCCGATCGCCGGGCGGGTCAGGTGCCGCGACAAGAGCGCGAGGGCGGTGACGGGGCAGGCGCTCAACCGCGACCTGACGCTCAACATCGCGGCCGGCGGCACCGCCACGGCGCCCGAGAAGGTGGCCGCGACCAAGCAGCGCGACTTCACCAAGACCGTCGCCGCCTTCTTCCTCGCGGTGGTCGTGATCATGCTCTTCGCGCGCCTGATGGGCGCGGCCGTCGCGCACTTCCGTCAGCCGCGCGTGATGGGTGAGGTGCTCGCCGGCATCCTCCTCGGGCCGACGGTCTTCGGGCTCTTGTTCCCCGATCTCCAGCGCGCCCTCTTCCCGAGCGACGTCATCCCGCTCATCGGCATCGCGGCCAACCTCGGGCTGATCTTCTACATGTTCCTGGTCGGGCTCGAGCTCGACCTCTCGCAGCTGCGCGGGCGCATGGCCCAGACCGCGGCGATCTCCAACACGGGCGTCGCGATCCCCATGCTCGCCGGCATCGCCGTAGCGCTGCCGACCTACACCCTCATCGGCCCGCCGGCCAAGGGCGGCTTCACCGCCTTCGCGCTCTTCATGGGCGTCTCGATGTCGATCACCGCGTTCCCGGTGCTGGCGCGGATCCTGGTCGAGCGGCGCATGCTCAAGCAGCCGGTCGGCGCGCTGGCGCTGGCCAGCGCCGCCATCGACGACGTCAGCGCCTGGTTCCTGATCGCCCTGGCCACGGCCGTGGCCACCTCGGGCGGCGGTTTCGACGTCGTGCGCACCATCCTCCTGGCGGGCGCCTTCTGCCTGGTCATGGGCGTCGGCGTGCGCCCGCTGGTGGCGCGCGTCTCGCGGGCCTACGACGAGGCCGGGCGCGTCCCGGTCACGTGGATCACCGCGATCTTCGCGATGGTGCTGCTGGCCGCGTTCACGACCGAGGAGATCGGCATCGCGCTGATCTTCGGCGCCTTCATCGCGGGCACGATCATGCCGCGCCACGCCGGGCTGACCGAGGACGTCACGCACCGCATGGAGGACTTCGTCGTCCTCCTGCTGCTGCCGCTGTTCTTCGCCTACACGGGCCTGAAGACCAACGTGCTGCTGCTCGACCGCGCCGAGCTCGTGGTGCTCACGCTGGTGCTGCTCGTGGTGGCCATCGCCTGCAAGTTCGGCGGCACCCTGCTCGCGTCGCGCGTGACCGGGCTCGGCTGGCGCGAGTCGGCCGTGATCGGCACGCTCATGAACACGCGCGGGCTGACCGAGCTCATCGTGCTCAACCTCGCGCTCGAGAAGGGCGTCATCTCGGAAGCGCTCTTCGCCGCCCTCGTGGTGATGGCGCTCGTGACCACCTTCATGGCCGGGCCGGTGCTCAACCGCCTGGATCCGCGCAACGAGTTCGGCGAGCCGCTGGAGGCCGAGCTCGAGCGCGCGCGCGCCGAGACGGCCGCCATCACGCCGATGCCGATCCCCGAGCAGTCGATCCTCGTCGCGCCGCAGACCGACGCGGCGCTGGCTCAGCTGCTCGCGGTGGCCGTGCCGCTGGCGACCTCCGAGCCGCCGCGCGAGCTCATTGCCGCGCGGCTGATCGAGCCGCCGCGCGGCGCTGCGGTGCGCGGCGGGCTGCAGACGGAGTCCTTCATGCTCGCCGACGCCTCCCGCGAGCTCGAGCGCGTGCGTGGCGAGCTGCTCGAGCGCGGCGTGCCCGCGCGCGCGGTCGCCTTCACGTCGACGGAGCCGGGGCGCGACCT
>DASUXK010000364.1:0-2759 GCA_036377935.1 Usitatibacter sp. | reverse complement strand
GGCGCCGAGCAGGATGCCGATCGCGGCGAGCACGTCGCGGCCGAGGCGCGACCAGCGCGCCAGGCGCTCCGACCATTCGAAATCGGCCACCACCTGGTCCACCTTCGGAAGCTTCGCCCAGCCGGAGCGCACGGCATCGAGCCCGGCGGGCCCGGCGCTTCGCAGCCGCACCGTGAACGCGTCGGGGAGGGGATTCGAATCGAGCGCGGCGAGGACCTCGGCGAGGTGCGTCGTGGCCTGCAGCTCGGCCAGGGCCTGCGCACGCGGCACGAATCTCACCGCGACCACGCCGGGCGCGGCCCGCAGCGCCTGCTCCACGCGGCGGGCATCTTCCGCGTTCGCATCGAGGGCGAGATACACGCTCACGTGCGGTTCCGTATCCAGCGCGGCGCCGGTGGCGGCGGCGCTCTCGAGGATCACCGCGGCGACGACCGGCAGGGCGATCGCGGCCCCCAGCACGAGGATGGAAAAGAGGAAGCCGAGGGGTTGCGATCCCATGCGCCGAAGCGCATCCGACGCGGCATGGGCGTGCAGGCGCAGGAATCGCATCACGCGGCCGCCTCTTCGGCGAGCGTGCCCGACGCGAGCGTGACGCGGCGGCATCCGAGGCCCCGCAGCGCGGACTCGTCGTGCGTGGCGAGGAGCACCGTCACGCCGACCTGGTGGAACGAGACGAAGAGGTCGACGATGGCGCGGGCATAGTCCGGGTCGAGGTTGCCGGTGGGCTCGTCGGCGACCAGCATCATCGGCCGGTTCACGATCGCGCGCGCGATGCACAGGCGCTGCTGCTCGCCGCCCGAGAGCGCGATCGGCATCGATTTCTCGCGCCCGAGGAGGCCCACCTTGTCGAGCGCGGCGCGCACCCGGCGCGCGGCCTCGGGGCGCGGAAAGCCCGCGATGCGCAGCGGAAGGGCCACGTTCTCGAAGGCGTTGCGGTCGAAGAGCAGCTTGTGCTCCTGGAAGACGAAGCCGATGCGCCGGCGCAGGACCGCGAGCGCCGATTCCCCGAGCGCGCCGAGGTTCTGCCCCTGCACCACGACGCTGCCCGACGTCGCGCGCTCGATGCCCGCGGCGAGCTTGAGGAGCGTGGACTTCCCGGCGCCGGAGTGCCCGGTGACCGCCACCATCTCGCCGTCGCCGATCTCGAGGCTCACGCTGCGCAGCGCCTCGAGGCCGCCGGGATAGCGCTTGGCGACGGCGGAGAAGCGGATCACGCGAACAGGGCTTCGACGAATTCCGCCGCGACGAAAGGCTGCAGGTCCTCGGCCTTCTCGCCCACGCCGATGTACCGGATCGGCACCGGGTGCTCGCGCGCGATGGCGGCCACGGCGCCGCCCTTCGCCGTTCCGTCGAGCTTGGTGACGACGAGGCCGGTCAAGCCGAGCGCCTCGTCGAACGCCTTCACCTGGCGCACCGCGTTCTGGCCGGTGTTCGCGTCGATAACGAGCCACGTCTCGTGGGGCGCGGCGGCATCGGCCTTCGCCATCACGCGCTTCACCTTGCGGATCTCGTCCATGAGGTGCAGCTGCGTGGGCAGGCGTCCCGCGGTGTCGGCCAGCACGACGTCGATCCTGCGCGCGCGCGCCGACTGGATGGCGTCGAAGATCACCGCGGCGGAATCGCCGCGCTCCTGCGAGACCACCGTGACGTTGTGGCGCGCGCCCCACTCGGCGAGCTGCTCGCGCGCAGCGGCGCGGAACGTGTCGCCCGCGGCGAGGAGCACCGAGAGCCCCTGCGACTGGAAGAGCCGCGTGAGCTTCGCGATGGTCGTGGTCTTGCCCGCCCCGTTCACCCCTGCGAGCAGGATCACGAAGGGGCTCGCGGAGCGCGGGTCGACCGGCTTCTCGAGGGGCCCGAGGAGCTCGACCAGCGCCGCCTTGAGCTCGGCCTCGAGCGCCGCGCCGTCCTCCAGCCGCTTGTCGCGCTGCGCCTTGCGAAGGCGCGCGACGAGGCTTTCGGTGGCGGCGACGCCCACGTCGGCCTCGATGAGCTGCGCCTCGAGCTCCTCGTAGAGCGCCTCGTCGATCTTCGGGCGCGCGCGGAAGACGCCGAGCGCCTTCGCCCAGCGCGAACGCGTGAGCTCGAGGTCCTTCTTGAGGAAAGACTTCAGGCCGGACTCGGCGGCGGGGGCGTCCTTGTCCTTGCGGGAGAACAGCGGAAACATGGGGATCGGGGCGGCGGGACTCGCGACATTTTACGGTAACATGGCCCGACGATGACCGCAGCGCGCCGCACCACCGCCGCACCGCGGGCCGCGCGACCCCCGGCGCCAGGACGCAACCGCGTGCGCATCGTGGGTGGCGAATGGCGCAGCCGCCTCGTGCGCTTCCCTCCCGCCTCGGAGCTGCGTCCCACGCCCGACCGGGTGCGCGAAACCCTCTTCAACTGGCTCGGCCAGCGCCTCGACGGCCTGGCGGTGCTGGACCTCTTCGCCGGCAGCGGCGTGCTCGCCTTCGAGGCGCTCTCGCGCGGCGCTTCCCGCGCCGTCCTCGTGGAGCGCGACAGGCAGTCGGCCGCGGCGCTGCGCACCGCCGCCCGCGAGCTGGGCGCCTCGGCGGCCGAGGTCGTCCAGGGCGACGCTTTGGCGTTCCTCGCGCGCGACGGCGAGCGGTTCGACGTGGCTTTCGTGGATCCGCCGTACGCGAGCGGTCTCGCATCCCGCGCGCTCGCGGCCCTTTCCGGGCGCATGAAGCCCGGCGGCCGGGTCTACGTGGAAAGCGCGGAGCCGCTCGCGCCGGCCGCGCCGTGGCGGGCGCTTC
>DASUXK010000363.1:0-3293 GCA_036377935.1 Usitatibacter sp. | reverse complement strand
AGAGCTCGACGCGCACGCGCGTCTCCTTCGAGGCGGGCATCCACCAGCTCGGTGGTTCCTCGATCGTGCTGAACACCAGCGAGACGCAGCTCGGCCGCGGCGAGCCGATCGAGGACGTCGCGCGCGTGGTCTCGCGCATGGTCGACATCGTGATGATCCGCACCTACGAGCACGCGATCATCGAGCGCTTCGCGGCGAACTCGCGCGTGCCCGTCATCAACGGCCTCACCAACGAGTACCACCCCTGCCAGGTGCTCGCCGACATCTACACCTTCCTCGAGCACCGCGGCCCGATCGCGGGGCGCACGGTGGCATGGATCGGCGACGGCAACAACATGTGCAACACCTGGATCCAGGCCGCGCGGATCTTCGATTTCCGCCTGAACGTGTGCACGCCCGCGGGCTACGCGGTGGCGCCCGAGCATTGCGCCGGGGTCACCGGGCGGCACCTGCGCGTGTTCGAGCGGCCGCAGCAGGCGGCGGCCGGCGCGGACCTCGTCACCACCGACGTGTGGACCAGCATGGGCTTCGAGGCGGAATCCGGCGCGCGCGCGAAGGCGTTCGACGGATTCATCGTGGATTCGGCGCTGATGGCCGTCGCCCGCCCCGACGCGCTCTTCATGCATTGCCTGCCCGCGCACCGCGGCGAGGAAGTCTCCGAGGAAGTCCTCGAGGGGCCCCAGAGCGTCGTGTGGGACGAGGCCGAGAACCGCCTCCACGTGCAGAAGGCGCTGATGGAGTACCTCCTGCTCGGCAAGGTCGACACCTGAAAAGAAATGGGGTCAGGTTCATTTTTGAACCTGTCCCCATTTTTATTGCGAACGAGGCGCGCTCTTCGCGACAAGAAATGGGGACAGGTTCAAAAATGAACCTGACCCCAATCGTCATTCCTTCGAGTCGTCGCCCAGGAGCGGCACGCCGCCTCCCGGGCCCAGCAAGCCCGTCTCGGAGTAGATGCGCAGCTTGTCGCGCGTGTCGACGATGTCGAGGTTCCTCATCGTGAGCTGCCCGATGCGGTCGGCGGGCGTGAAGAACGCCTCGCCCTTTTCCATCGTGAGGCGCTCGGGCTTGTACGTGAGGTTGGGGCTCTTCGTGTCGAGGAGGGAGTAGTCGTTGCCGCGGCGCAGCTCCACCGTCACCTCGCCCGACACGGCGCGCGCCACCCAGCGCTGCGCGGTCTCCCTCAGCATCATCGACTGCGGATCGAACCAGCGGCCCTGGTAGAGCAGGCGCCCGAGGCGCCGCCCGTTGGCGCGATACTGCTCGATGGTGTCCTCGTTGTGGATGCCGGTCACCAGCCGCTCGTAGGCGAGGTGCAGCAGCGCCATGCCGGGCGCCTCGTAGATGCCGCGGCTCTTCGCCTCGATGATGCGGTTCTCGATCTGGTCGGACATGCCCAGGCCGTGGCGCCCGCCGATGGCGTTCGCTTCCGCGAGGAGCGCCACCGCGTCCTGGAAGGTCTGCCCGTTGAGCGAGACCGGAGTTCCCTCCTCGAAGGCGACCGTCACCGTCTCGGGCTTCACCGCGACGTCCTCGCGCCAGAACGCCACGCCCATGATCGGGTTCACGATGCGGATGCCCTTGTCGAGGAACTCGAGGTCCTTCGCCTCGTGGGTCGCGCCGAGGATGTTGGAGTCGGTCGAGTACGCCTTCTCCGCGCTCATCTTGTAGTCGAAGCCGCGCCCGGCGAGGTACTCGCTCATCTCCTTGCGCCCGCCCAGCTCGTCGATGAAGCGCTGGTCGAGCCACGGCTTGTAGATGCGCAGGGCCGGGTTGGCGAGCAGCCCGTAGCGGTAGAAGCGCTCGATGTCGTTGCCCTTGAACGTGCTGCCGTCGCCCCAGATGTGGACGTCGTCCTCCTTCATCGCGACCACGAGCATCGTGCCGGTCACCGCGCGGCCGAGCGGCGTGGTGTTGAAGTACGTGGCGCCGGCGGTCGAGATGTGGAAGGCGCCGCACTGGATCGCCGCGATGCCCTCGGCCACGAGCTGCGGGCGACACTCGACGAGCACCGCCTTCTGGGCGCCGTACCGCTTCGCCTTGCGCGGGATCTCCTCGTAGTCCGACTCGTCGGGCTGGCCGAGGTTGGCGGTGTACGCGTAGGGGATGGCGCCCTTCTCGCGCATCCACGCGAGCGCCGCGCTGGTGTCGAGGCCGCCGGAGAACGCGATGCCGACCTTCTCGCCGGCGGGGAGGGACTGCAGGATGGTGGGCACGGGGTTGCGGCTTCGCGGGCAAAGGGTGAATTTTACGTCAGCCGCGCCCGCCGCCGCTCGCCTCGCGGGCGGTCGCGCTAGAATTTCCCCTTTCGGGAGTGCAAGCCATGCCGAGTTTCGACATCGTGTGCGAAGCCAACGCCGTCGAGGTGAAGAACGCCGTCGAGCAGGCGAACAAGGAGATCGCCAACCGCTTCGACTTCAAGGGCTCCGACGCGCGCCTCGAGCTGAAGGAGAAGGAGCGCGAGATCACCGCCTACGCCGACGACGACTTCAAGCTGGGGCAGGTGCGCGACGTGCTCATGTCCAAGTTCGCCAAGCGCGGCGTGGACGCGCGGTTCCTCGAGCTCGAGGACCCGGAGAAGATCGGCGGCGACAAGGTGAAGCAGAAGTTGGTCGTGAAGAACGGCGTCGAGAGCGAGCTCGCCAAGCGCATCGTGAAGATGCTCAAGGACGCCAAGCTCAAGGTGACCGCCTCGATCCAGGGCGACGTGGTGCGCGTCACGGGCGGCAAGAAGGACACGCTGCAGGAGGCGATCCAGCTCGTGCGCGCCGGCGTGACCGAGGTGCCACTGTCGTACCAGAACTTCCGCGATTAGGAAAGCCGGGGTCCGACCCCGGTTTTCCCTTCAGCGCTTCAGCCCCTCGATCCAGCGCTCGTAGAGCCGGCTCGCGGTCGCCGTGAGGGGCGCGAGCTTCTCGAGCATCTGCGCCCGGATGCTCGCCGCGTCCTGCACCGCGGGGCTCTTGCCGATCGCCTCGTCGATCTCCCCGATGCCGATGCGGCACCAGGTCTCGATCATCTCCGCCGTCACCTCGACGTGGCATTGCATGCCGAGGTGGCGGCCGTCCGCCACGTAGGCCTGGTTCGGGCAGTGCGCGCCGGTGAGGATGCGCTGGGCGCCGGCCGGCACCGCGAACGCGTCCTCGTGCCACTGGAAGGCGGCGAAGCCGCGGGCTTCGCCGAACCACTGCGCGGCCGTGGGCGTGCGCTCCACCTCGACCGGCACCCAGCCGATCTCCTTCGCCGGGCTGCGCGCGACGCGCGCGCCGAGCGCGCGCGCGAGCATCTGGCCG
>DASUXK010000362.1:0-4470 GCA_036377935.1 Usitatibacter sp. | reverse complement strand
GCGACTGGCGCGACGAGCACCGCCGGCTCGGAGAATGGGAATGCTGGAACCCGCACGCCGGCCACTTCGAAGGCGTGCGCGAGGGCGAGGTGCAGGACGACCTCGATTTCTCCCGCTGCCGCCCGAAGGGCGGATCGCTGCGGCCGTATCCGGGCCGCGGGTCCTACGGCGGCTGGGGCGGCAGGCGCTGACGCGTCAGGAGCGAAGCTTCGGCGCGAGGTACGCCATCCAGTCGGCGAGCGTGCGGAGCTTCCCGTAGTCCCGCTCGGGGATGTCCACGTGCAGCTGCTCGTGGATCCCGACGATCACGCGCAGCCAGTCCATGGAATCGAGGTCGACCTGGTCGCGCAGCGGCCGGTCGGCCCGCAGCTCGCCGGCCTCCACTTCGGGGGCGACGGTGCGGATGATCTCGATCACTCGCGCCTGGATATCCGCGGCATTCATAAATCCTCCGGATGCTGGAGCCGCTCGCGCAGCTCCGCGAGGAAGCGCGCGCCGCGGATGCCATCGCTCGCGCGGTGGTCGGCCGAGAGGCTCGCCATCGCGACGGAAACCGCCTTGACCGTTCCGTCCTCGACCCAGGGGCGCGCCTCGATGCGACCGAAGCCCACCAGCGCCACCTGCGGCGGATAGATCACGCCGAGCACCGACTCCACGCCGGCCTCGCCGAGATTGGTGACGGTGATCGTGGGATCGGACATCTCGGAGCTGCGCAGCGATCCGGCGCGAGCGCGGGCGACGAGGTCGGCGAGGTCGCGCATCAGCTCGTCCAGGCTCTTGCGCTCGACGTCGTGGAGCGCGGGCGCGATGAGGCCGCCCTGGCGGATGGAGATCGCCACGCCGACGTGGACGGACGACGACGGCCTGAACGCGCCGTCGATCCAGAATCCGTTCAGCTCGGGCGCTTTCGAGAGCGCGTGCGCCACGGCCTTGATCTGCAGCACGCCGGCGAGCAGGCGCGCGGTGACCGGGCGCTTCTCGTTCTCGCGCGCGAGCCATTCGAGCGCGCGCGCCATCGGGATGGGCTCCTGCAGGTAGTAGTGCGGAATCTCGCGCTTCGAGCGGCCCATCGCCGCGGCGATCGCCTTGCGCATCTCCGCCGCGCGATCGGCCGGCCCTTTCGGCACGGCGGCGGCCTTCTCCACGTCCTCGATCGTGACCGCGCCTTGCGGGCCGGTGCCTGCGAGCGCTTCGACATCGACGCCGAGCGCCTTCGCACGCGCCCGCGCGGCGGGGGAGGCGGCCTTGCGCAAAACGGCTCCCGAGGGAGACGGCGGTTTTTCCCCCGGCGCGAGCAGCATCGCGATCACCGTTCCCACGGGCACCGTCTCGCCGACGGGCACGCGCTGCTCGAAGAGCGTGCCTTCCTGCCAGCTCTCCACCTCGACCGCGGCCTTCGTCGTGTCCACCACCGCGACGATGTCGCCCTTCTTCACGGCATCGCCCGGCTTCACGCGCCACTCGAGGAGCTTGCCTTCCTCCATGTCGGCGCCCATCGCGGGGAGCTTCAGCTCGATCATCGCGGTCCGAGCGTCGCGCGGGCCGCGGCGGCGATCTTCGCGGGCTGCGGAAGCGCGGCGTCCTCGAGGTGCTTCGCGTAGGGGATCGGCACTTCCTCCGTGCAGACGCGCGCGAGCGGCGCGTCGAGGTCGTAGAAGGCAGTCTCGGCGATGCGCGCCATCACCTCGGCGGCGAGGCTGCCGCTGCGCCACGTCTCGTCGACCACCACGGCGCGCCGGCACTTGCGCACCGAGGCGAGCACCGTCTCCATGTCGAGGGGGCGGAGCACGCGCAGGTCGATCACCTCGGCGTCGATGCCGTCGGCCTCGAGCTGCTTCGCGGCCTCGATCGTCTTCGGCAGCGAGCCGCCGTAAGTCACGAGGCTCACGTCCGTTCCGGCGCGGCGCACGGCCGCCGAGGCGATGTCCGTCGCGCGCTCGTCCGGCACCTCGTCCTCCATGTTGTAGAGCTGCACGTGCTCGAAGATCACCACGGGATCGGGATCGGCGAGGGCGGGCGCGAGCATGTCGCGCGCGTCGGCGACGGTCCCCGGAGCGAGCACCTTGATGCCCGGGATCGACGCGTACCAGTTCTCGAAGCTGTGCGAATGCTGGGCGGCCACCTGCCGTCCCGCGCCGGTGGAGATGCGGATCACCAGCGGCACGCCGAGCTGCCCACCCGACATGTGGCGGTAGAGCGCGGCGCTGTTCACGATCGGGTCGAGCGCGAGCAGGCTGAAGTTGACCGTCATCACCTCGACGATCGGGCGCATGCCGCCCAACGCCGCGCCCACGCCCGCGCCGACGAAGGCGAGCTCGGAAAGCGGCGTATCGCGCACGCGATCGGGCCCGAACTCGTCGACGAGGCCCTTCGTGACCGCGTACGTCCCGCCGTAGAGGCCGATGTCCTCGCCCATGAGGAACACGCGCGGATCGCTCGCAAGCGCTTCCCTCAACGCCTGGCGCATCGCTTCGCGGTACGAGATCCGCCTCATGGACCTTGCCCCGAACGAGCCGCGACGACGTCGCGCAGCAGGTCCTCGACGGGCTCGAGCGTCCCGGCCTCGGCGAAGGCCACCGCGCGATCGACCTCCGCCATCGCCTCGCGGTCGAGCGCGAGGAACTCTTCCTCGGTGAGCTTGCCCTCCGCCTTGAGCCGAGCGGAGAAGGTATGCAGCGGCCCGCGCGTCTTCCACGCCTCCACCTCCGCCTTCGCGCGGTAGAGCTCGGGGTCGAACATCGAGTGCGCGCGGAAGCGGTAGGTTCGGTACTCGACGAAGAACGGCCCGCGGCCCTCGCGCACGTGGCGTTGCGCGGCGAGCGTCGCCTCGTGCACCGCGACCACGTCCTGGCCGTCGGCCGACAACGTGCGCACCCCGTAGGAGGCCGCCTTCATGCACAGGTCCGTCTGCGACTCGGAGCGCGCGAGCGCCGTGCCCATCGCGTAGAGGTTGTTCTCGCAGCAGAAGAGCACCGGCAGCTTCCACAGCGCGGCGAGGTTCATCGACTCGTGGAAGGCGCCCTCGGCCATCGCGCCCTCGCCGAAGAAGCACGCGGTGACGCGCTGCACGCCGCGCAGGCGGTCGGCCAGCGCGAGGCCCGCCGCGATGGGAAGCCCGCCGCCCACGATCGCGTTGCCGCCGTAGAGGCGCGCGGCGGCGTCGAAGAGGTGCATGGAGCCGCCGCGGCCGCGCGAGCAGCCTTCGCGCCTGCCGTACATCTCGGCCATGATCGCGTCCATCGAAAGGCCGCGAACGATCGCGTGGCCGTGCTCGCGATAGGTCGCCACGATGTTGTCGCGCGGCTCGAGCGCGTGCAGCGCGCCCACCGCGACCGCTTCCTCGCCGATGTAGAGGTGGAGGAAGCCGCGGATCCTGCCTTCGCCGTACTTCTGCGCGCACGTCTCCTCGAAGCGCCGGATGCGCAGCATGTCGCGCAGGAAGGCGACGGACCGCTCCTTCGCGTACGGGACCGGCCCGGTGGGGGGCGGCGCGACGATCACATCGCCTCCAGCGTGGAGGTGTCGCCTTCGGGCAAGCCCAGCTCACGGGCCTTGAGGAGCCGGCGCATGATCTTGCCGCTGCGCGTCTTCGGCAATCCGGCCTGGAACTCGATCTCCTTGGGAGCGACGGCCGCGCCGAGGCGCTTCCTCGCATGGCCGAGGAGCTCCAGGCGCAGCGCCTCCGAGGGCTCGTAGCCCTTGCGCAGGGACACGAACGCCTTGACCACTTCGCCCACGACCGGGTCGGGCTTGCCGATCACGCCGGCTTCCGCGACCGCGGGATGCTCCATCAACGCGCTCTCGACTTCGAAAGGCCCGATGAGGTGGCCCGCGGACTTGATCACGTCGTCGGCGCGGCCCACGAACCAGAAGTAGCCGTCGGCGTCGCGCTTCGCGAGGTCGCCCGTGAGGTAGAGGTCGCCCGCGAAGCACTTGCGGTAGCGCTCCTCCTGGCCGAGATAGCCGCGGAACATGCCCGGCCAGCCGGCCTTCAGCGCGAGCTCGCCTTCGGTATCGGGCGCATCGACCACGCGCACGCTGCCATCGGGCTCGCGTCGCACGATGAACGCCTCGACTCCGGGCAGGGGCTTGCCCATGGAGCCGGGCTTCACGTCCATCGCCGGCGTGTTGGCGATCATGATCCCGCCGGTCTCGGTCTGCCACCAGTTGTCGTGGATCGGCATGCCGAGCACGTCCTCGCCCCACCAGACCGCCTCGGGGTTCAGCGGCTCGCCCACGCTCGCGACGAAGCGCAGCTTCGGGAAGCGATGCGCGCGCGCGAGCTCGGGCCCCGCCTTCATGAGCATGCGGATCGCGGTCGGCGCGGTGTACCAGACGCTCACGCCCTGCGACTCGAGGATGCCGTACCAGCGCTCCGCGTCGAAGTCGGCCTCGTCGACGATGCTCGTCACGCCGTGGAGCAGCGGCGCGACGATGCCGTACGAGGTCCCCGTGACCCAGCCCGGATCG
>DASUXK010000361.1:0-3641 GCA_036377935.1 Usitatibacter sp. | reverse complement strand
GCTCGCGATGTCGCCGGTGAAGGCCGACACCGCGCTCGCCGCGATGAGGATCGCGACGAGCGGGTTGCGGAAGCGGCGCGCGAATTCGCGCAGGGCCGAGCGCGCGCGGCGCGGCCGCAGCTCGTTCGGGCCGTGAAGGCGCGCGAGGCGGCGCGCCTCCCCGCTCGTGAGGCCCACGGCCGGCGCGCCGCCCTGCGCTTCGCGCGGCGCCGCGGCCGCGCTCACGCCTTGGTCCGGCATCGCGTCTCGACCGTCACCGCGGGCAGCTTTCCGCTGCGCGGATCGACGCGCGGCCCTTGCCGCAACAGGGCGACGCGCACGTTGCCGAGCGATTGCGCGTCGAGCCAGTCGCGCAGCGCCCGCACGATGCGGCGTCCCACGCCTGCGCGGTCCGGCTCCCCGGGATCGAGCCGCACTCCCAGCCGATCCGGTGCGAGGCGCACGATTTGGAAACGCGCCTGCCCCGCCTCCGCCTCGGCGGCGGTCTCGATCGCGAGCGGGACGAGCTCCACGACGCGGCCGTCGGCCGATCGGAACGAGAGCGGCGCGGCATTGCGCCCGGCGACGCGCATCGCGGGCCTCGGATCGCCGCACGGGCACGGGCCGGCGGCGAGCGTCACGCGGTCGCCGAGGTCGTAGCGCAGGATCGGCTGCACCCGGTTCGCGAGGTTGGTGACGAGCACCGTGTGCGACGTTGCGCCCGGCGCCGTCGCCCGTCCGTCGCGATCGACCGGCTCCACGACGACCCACTCGGAATTCGCGTGCAGCCATCCCTCGCGGCAACCGTGCGCGATCGCCAGGCACTCGGAGGCGCCGTATTCCTCGAGGAGCGGGCAGCCGAACGCGCGCTCGATCTCGTGGCGCATGCGCGGCGCGAGCGTCTCGCCGCCCGACCAGGCGATCGCGGGCGCGATCGCGAGGCGCCCGGCGCGCCGCTCCGCGGCGAGGAGGGCGAGCACCGAGGGATAGCTCGCGAGGAACGCCGGCGCGAAGGCGTTCAGCGCCGCGACGAGCTCGGCGAGCGGCGCCAGCACCGGGAAGCTGCGCGCCTCGGAGCCCGGAAAGACGCGGCGCAAGTGCTCCCACGCGGTGATGCTCGCGTAGTGGTCGCCCGTCGCGATGACGAGCGCGGCCCGCCCCTGGCCGGCGAGCAGGCGCGCGGGATCCACGGGCGCCGACTCGAGCTGCGCCGCGACCAGCGCCTCGTAGGCCGCGATCGCGTCCGGGTCCTGCACGAAGAGGCCCGGCTCGCCCGAGGTGCCCGAGCTCTTCCAGGCGAGATAGCGGCCGAGGAACGGCTCGCCCACGCGTCGCCGGTCGGCGAGGAAGCGCTCCACCGCCGCGCGCGTGACGCGCGGATCGGTGCACGCCGCGTCGAAGTGCGCCATGAGCTCGGCGCGACGCACGATGGGGAGCGCCGCCGTCGAATCCACCTGCGCGGGAAGGTGCGCGTAGCGCCGGCGATACCACGGCGAGCGCTCGCGGGCGAAGGCGACCAGCTCGCGCAGCCGCTCGCGGGCGAGCGCCTCGGGAGGGACGCCGCCGTGGCGCGACCACCAGAGCCCGGCAAGGCTCGCGCAGTACTTCCAGAAGCCGAGCGTCGTCTCGATCGGATCGAGCGGTGGGGCGCCTTGCGGCGGCGTGGGCGCGAGGCCTTTCATCCGGAGATGCTAGGCGCGCCCGGCTCGGGCGCGTTGACCCGAATCAAACGCCTTCGGCGGTCCCGCCGGACAATGGTCCATGGCCACGCGCAACCTCCCCGTCCCGGCGCGCTCGCCGCTGCGCGCGCCCTTCACGCCGCCCCCGCTTCCCACGGGCTTCGACCGCGATTCCTACGCATCGACCGCGCTCGCCGAGATCATCGACCGCGCCGTGCACGCGGCGACCGCACGCTTCACCGCGGGACTTTCGCCCATCGCCGTGGGCGGCGCGTTCCTCGACTGGGGCGCGCACCTCGCCTTCTCCCCGGGCAAGCAGGTGCAGCTCGTGCAGAAGGGCGTGCGCAAGGCCGTGCGGCTCGCCAACTACGCCGCGCGCGCCGCCTCCGGCACGCCCGTCGAGCGCTGCATCGAGCCGTTGCCGCAGGACCGCCGCTTCGACGATCCCGCATGGCAGGCCTGGCCGTGGAACCTCGTGCACCAGGCGTTCCTCCTGCAGCAGCAGTGGTGGCACAACGCGGTGACCGGCGTGCGCGGCGTGAGCGCGCGCCACGAGGCGATGACGGCGTTCGCGACGCGCCAGGCGCTCGATGTCTTCTCGCCTTCGAACTTCCCGCTCACGAACCCGGTCGTCGCCGAGCGCGCCGCGCGCACGCTGGGCGCGAGCTTCGCGCAGGGCGCGCGCAACTTCGTCGAGGACTGGGAGCGCATCGCCGCGGGGCGCAAGCCCGCCGGCACGGAGCGCTTCCGACCCGGCCGCGAGGTGGCGATCACGCCCGGAAAGGTCGTGTTCCGCAATCGCCTCATCGAGCTCATCCAGTACGCGCCCGCGACGCGCGCCGTGCATCCGGAGCCGGTGCTCGTGGTGCCCGCGTGGATCATGAAGTACTACATCCTCGACCTGAGCCCGGCGAACTCGCTCGTGCGCTACCTCGTCTCGCACGGGCATGCCGTGTTCATGGTCTCGTGGAAGAATCCCGGCCCCGAGGATCGCGACCTCGGCTTCGACGACTACCGCACGCTCGGCGTGATGGCGGCGCTGGAGGCCGTCGGCGCGATCTGCGGCAAGGCGCCGGTGCACCTCGCGGGATACTGCCTCGGCGGCACGCTCGCGGCGGTCGCGGCCGCGGCGATGGCGCGCGACGGCGACCGGCGCCTCGCCTCGCTCACGCTCCTGGCGGCGCAGACCGATTTCACCGAGCCGGGCGAGCTCGCGCTCTTCGTGAACGAGAGCCAGCTCGCCTTCCTCGAGGACACGATGTGGGAGCAGGGCTTCCTCGACACGCGGCAGATGTCGGGCGCCTTCCAGCTGCTGCGCTCCAACGACCTGGTGTGGTCGCGCATGGTGCGCGAGTACCTGATGGGCGAGCGCGCGCCGATGTCCGACCTCATGGCGTGGAACGCCGATGGAACGCGCATGCCGTATCGCATGCACAGCGAGTACCTGCGGCATCTCTTCCTCGAGAACGACCTCGCGGAGGAGCGCTGGCTCGCGGGCGGGCGGCCGGTGGCGCTCGGCGACATCCGCGTGCCGACCTTCGCGCTCGGCACCGAATGGGACCACGTCGCGCCGTGGCGCTCGGTCTACAAGATCCACGCGCTCGCCGATACCGGGGTGACGTTCGCGCTCGCGAGCGGCGGCCACAACGTGGGCGTGGTCTCCGAGCCGGGCGTGCCGGGGCGGCACTATCGCGTGGGCACGCAGGCCGCCGACGCGCCCTATCGAGACGCCGACGCCTGGGTCGCCGATACGCCGGCGAACGAAGGCTCGTGGTGGCCCGAATGGCAGCGGTGGCTCGCGGCGCGCTCTTCGCGGCCCCGGCGGCCTCCCTCGCTCGGCGCCGCTCGCGGCCCTTACGCGCTGCTCTGCGCCGCTCCCGGACGGTATGTCCTCGAGGATTAGGGCAGAAGCGCGCGAAGCGAAGGAATGCAAATACAGTTCCTCGGGGCGACGGGCACGGTCACGGGATCGAAGTACCTGGT
>DASUXK010000360.1:0-2428 GCA_036377935.1 Usitatibacter sp. | reverse complement strand
ATCGGCGCGCGCTTCGGGATCATGCCGTCCTTCATGGCGAAGTGGAACCCGAAGTACCCGGGGTGCTCGGGGCACATCCACCAGAGCCTCTCGGACGGCACGAAGAACGTCTTCCACGATCCCAAGGGGCGCTACGGCGGCATGTCGAAGCTCTTCGAGAGCTACCTCGCGGGGCAGGTCGCGTTCCTCATGGAGTTCGCGCCGATGTTCTGGCCCACGGTGAACTCGTACAAGCGGCTGGTGGACGGCTTCTGGGCGCCGGTGAAGCCGACGTGGGGCGTGGACAACCGCACCGCCTCCTTCCGCGTGCTTCCCGGCTCGGCCAAGTCGACGCGCATCGAGACGCGCTGCCCGGGCGCGGACATGAACCCGTACCTCGCGATGGCCGCCGCGCTCGCCGCGGGCCTCGAAGGCGTGGAGAAGGGGCTCAAGCTCGCGACCAGGCCCATCACGGGCGACAACAAGGGCGGCGAAGGCGTGGTTCGCGCGCCGCGCACGCTGATCGAGACCACGCGCATCTTCCACGCCTCGAAGCTCGCGCGCGAATGGTTCGGCGCCGATTTCGTCGACCACTTCGCGGCCACGCGCGAGTGGGAATGGCGCCAGTGGCTCGACGCCGTGACCGACTGGGAAATGAAACGCTACTTCGAGCTGGTCTGACGGTGCCCGACGCGATCGCCCGGTTCTCCTTCCCCACCGCGATCCATTTCGGCGCCGGCGCGCGCCGGCTGGTCGCGGGCCACCTCGCCGGGCGGGGCTTGCGCCGCCCGCTCGTCGTGACCGATCGCGGCCTCGAGGGGCTGCCGATCCTGCGCGATTTCGTCGCGGGCCTCGAAGGGCTCGAGCCGCGCGTGTACGCGGGCGTGCACGGCAACCCGACGCCCGCGCAGGTCGAGGCCGGTGTCGCCGCGTTCCGCGAGCACGAAGCGGACGCGGTGGTGGGATTCGGCGGCGGTGCGGCGCTCGACGTGGCGAAGGGCGTCGCGCTCCTGTCCGCGCACGAAGGCTCGATCCTCGAGTACGCGTGGGATCATCCCCGGGCTCGGCAGATCACGCGGGCGCTCCCGCACTTCGTCGCGTTGCCGACCACGAGCGGCACCGGCAGCGAGGTGGGCCGCTCGGCGGTCATCTCGGAGGAAGGCACGGGCGTGAAGCGCATGGTCTTCTCCCCCGCGCTCCTCGCGAAGGCCGTCTTCGCGGATCCGGAGCTCACGCTCGCGTTGCCCGCGCCCGTCACCGCGGCCACCGGCATGGACGCCCTCACCCACAACGTCGAGAGCTGGCTCTCGCCCGCGTTCCACCCGATCTGCGACGGCATCGCGCTGGAAGGCGCGCGCCTCGCGGCACGCTCGCTGGAGCGCGCCGTGGCGCGTCCCGCGGACCTGCAGGCGCGCTCGGACATGATGATGGCCTCGATGATGGGCGCCATCGCCTTCCAGAAGGACCTGGGCGCCGTGCACTCGTGCGCCCACGCGCTGGGCACCGTCGTCGACATGCACCATGGGCTCGCGAACGCCATCATGATCGACCACGTGATGCGCTTCAACGCCGAGGCGGCCGGGGCGAGGATGGCCGAGCTCGCGCGCGTGTGCGGCGCGGGCGGCGGCGCCGGGGACTTCGTCGAATGGCTCGCGGCGCTCAAGGCGCGCATCGGCATTCCGGCGCGCCTGGGCGAGCGCGGCGTCGCCCGCTCGCACCTGCCGCGCCTCGTCGAGGTCGCCCTCGGAGACACCTGCCACCGCACCAATCCCCGCCCCTGCACGGCGGCGGATTTCGAGCGCATCTTCACCGCGGCGCTCTAGGAGATTAGAGTTCCGTCATGGAACCCCTGCGCATCGGCGTCTCCGGCCGCCTGCTCTACCCGGATCCCACCCGCTCCTTCCTGCCCACCAAGTCGGTGCAGTACCTCGAGCAGTCGGTCGCCAACTGGCTCATGTCGGGCGAGGTGCTCGCCTTCATGGTGCCGGCGATGAGCCTCGCGGCGGCCAACCTGCCGAGGAACCTGCGCGTGAAGCACTACGTCGACGCGCTCGACGGCCTGCTGCTGCAGGGCGGCGCGGACGTCTCGCCCAAGAGCTACGGCGAGACGCCGCTCAACCCGATGTGGACCGGCGACGAGGTGCGCGACCAGTACGAGATCGAGCTCTTCCACGAGTTCGTGACCCAGGGCAAGCCCGTGCTGGGCATCTGCCGCGGCCACCAGCTCATCAACGTCGCGCTCGGCGGCTCGCTCTACCAGGACATCGCGACGCAGCTGCCCGGGAAGGGCGGATCGCACCGCGACGAGGCGCTCTACGACTCGCATTTCCACGACATGCGCATCCTCCAGAACGCCTGGCTCTCGCGCGTGTACCCGGACGTTTCGGTTGCGCGCGTGAACACCATCCACCACCAGGCGATCAAGCAGCTCGGCGAGGGCCTCGTCGTG
>DASUXK010000359.1:0-6762 GCA_036377935.1 Usitatibacter sp. | reverse complement strand
ACCCGCTCGATCCAGCTCAACATCCCGCTGCTGTCGGCCGCCATGGACACGGTGACCGAATCGCGCCTCGCCATCGCGCTCGCGCAGGAAGGCGGCATCGGCATCGTGCACAAGAACATGACGCCGCGGCAGCAGGCCGCCGAGGTGCTGAAGGTCAAGCGCTTCGAGAGCGGCGTGGTGAAGGAGCCGATCACCGTCACGCCCGGCATGACCGTGCGCGAGGTGCTCGAGATCACCCGACGGCACCACATCTCGGGCCTGCCGGTGCTCGAAGGCAAGCGCGTGGTCGGCATCGTCACCAACCGCGACCTGCGGTTCGAGACGAACCTCGACCAGCCGGTGAAGAACATCATGACGCCGCGCGACAAGCTCGTGACCGTGAAGGAAGGCGCGATGCTCGAGGACGCGAAGGCCCTCATGCACCGGCACCGGCTCGAGCGCGTCCTCGTGATCAACGGCGACTGGGAGCTGCGCGGCCTCATCACCGTGAAGGACATCCTCAAGTCCTCGGAGCACCCGCTCGCCTGCAAGGACCAGTTCGGGCGCCTTCGCGTGGGCGCCGCGGTCGGCGTGGGCGAAGGCACCGAGGAGCGCGTGGAGGCCCTCGTCGAGGCCGGCGTGGACGCGATCGTGGTGGACACGGCGCACGGCCACGCGCAGGGCGTGCTCGATCGCGTGAAGTGGGTGAAGACGAAGTTTCCGCAGGTGCAGGTGATCGGCGGCAACATCGCGACGCGCAATGCGGCGAAGGCGATGGCGGATCACGGCGCCGACGCGGTGAAGGTCGGCATCGGACCGGGCTCCATCTGCACCACGCGCATCGTCGCGGGCGTGGGCGTGCCGCAGATCACCGCGGTGCAGGAGGTCGCGGGCGCGCTCGAGCAGGCGGGCATCCCCTGCATCGCCGACGGCGGCATCCGCTACTCGGGCGACGTGGCGAAGGCGATCGCGGCCGGCGCCTCGTGCGTGATGCTGGGCAGCCTCTTCGCCGGCAGCGAGGAGGCGCCCGGCGAGATCGAGCTCTTCCAGGGCCGCTCGTACAAGGCCTACCGCGGCATGGGCTCGCTCGGCGCGATGCAGAAGGGCTCGAGCGACCGCTATTTCCAGGACGCGGAGATGAACGCCGACAAGCTCGTGCCCGAGGGCGTCGAGGGGCGCATCCCGTACAAGGGGCCGGTCACCGCGATCATCCTGCAGCTCATGGGCGGGCTGCGCGCGAGCATGGGCTACACCGGCTGCCGCACCGTCGAGGAGATGCGGTCGCACGCCGAGTTCGTGGAGATCACCGCGGCGGGCATGCGCGAGTCGCATGTGCACGACGTGCAGATCACCAAGGAGGCCCCCAATTACCATATCGAGTGAGGCCGTCATGGCGAACCCCTCGAAGAGCGGCGCTGCGGCGCCGCTCGGTCTTTCCGAGCCCGCGCTCGACCGCATCCTGATCCTGGATTTCGGCTCGCAGGTGACGCAGCTCATCGCGCGCCGCGTGCGCGAGACCGGCGTGTATTGCGAGCTGCACCCGTACGACGTCGACGCCGATTTCATCCGTGCCTTCGCGCCGCGCGGCGTGATCCTCTCCGGGAGCCACGCTTCCGCCGCCGAGGAGGACACGGCGCGCGCCCCCCAGGCGGTGTTCGAGCTGGGCGTGCCGGTGCTCGGCATCTGCTACGGCATGCAGACCATGGCCGCGCAGCTCGGCGGCTCCGTCGAACCCGGCAAGGTGCGCGAGTTTGGCTATGCCGAGGTGCGCGTGCGCGGCCACTCGAAGCTCTTCGAGGGCATCCAGGACCGCGCGAACGACAAGGGCGAGGCGTTCCTCGACGTGTGGATGAGCCACGGCGACAAGGTCACCGCGATGCCGCCCGGATTCAAGCTCATCGCCTCCAACCCCGTGTGCCCCATCGCGGGCATGGCGGACGAGGCGCGCCGCTTCTACGCGGTGCAGTTCCATCCGGAGGTCACGCACACGCGCAAGGGCAAGGAGATCTACGCGCGCTTCGTGCACGACATCTGCGGCTGCGGCAAGACCTGGGACATGCCCGGGTTCGTGCCGCGCGCGGTGGACAAGATCCGCGAGCAGGTCGGGAAGGACGAGGTGATCCTCGGCCTTTCCGGCGGCGTCGACTCCGCGGTGGCCGCCGCGCTCATCCACAAGGCGATCGGCGAGAAGCTCACCTGCATCTTCGTGGACACGGGGCTGCTGCGCCTGGACGAAGGCGACCAGGTGATGGACACCTTCGCGAAGCACCTCGGCGTGAAGGTGATCCGCGTGGACGCGGCCGACGAGTTCCTGGGCGCCCTCGCGGGCGTGGCGGACCCCGAGCAGAAGCGCCGCATCATCGGCCGGCACTTCGTCGAGGTGTTCCAGCGCGAGGCGAAGAAGCTGCCGAACGCGAAGTGGCTCGCGCAGGGCACCATCTATCCCGACGTGATCGAGTCGGCCGGCGCGAAGACCGGCAAGGCCGTGGCGATCAAGTCGCACCACAACGTGGGCGGCCTTCCGGAGACGCTGCATCTCAAGCTCCTCGAGCCGCTGCGCGAGCTCTTCAAGGACGAGGTGCGCGACCTCGGCGTCGAGCTGGGCCTGCCGCGCGAGATGGTGTTCCGCCATCCCTTCCCGGGGCCGGGCCTCGGCGTGCGCATCCTCGGCGAGGTGAAGAGGGAGTACGCGCAGCTGCTGCGGAGGGCGGACGCCATCTTCATCGAGGAGCTGCGCGGCCACATCACGAGCGAGGGCGTGACCTGGTACGACGAGGTGGCGCAGGCCTTCGCGGTGTTCCTCCCCGTGAGGAGCGTGGGCGTGATGGGCGACGGCCGCACCTACGAGTACGTGGTGGCGCTGCGCGCGGTGCAGACCACCGACTTCATGACGGCGCACTGGGCGCACCTGCCCTACGACCTGCTCGCGCGCGTCTCGAGCCGCATCATCAACGAGGTGCGCGGCATCAACCGCGTGACCTACGACATCTCCTCCAAGCCGCCGGCCACGATCGAGTGGGAGTAGCTTGCCGCCCGGTGATCGGCCGTCAACCGATCTCGATCACCCGATCCGGATCGAACGCCGGGTTCTCGTCCACGCCGTCCTTCGAATAGCCGCGCGGGTTGCACACCACGCGCGTCCCGTGGACGTCGTAGTCGAAGCTGTCGTGGGTGTGGCCGTGGATCCAGAGGCGCACGCGCGCGCCGTCGAGCAGGTGCTCGGCATCGGAGACGAAGCAGGCGTTGAGCGGGGATCCGGCGAAGCGCGGATGGATGCTGCGCGGCGAGGGGGCGTGGTGCGTGACGACCACGGTGGGACCGTCGAACGGCCGCGCGAGCATGGCGGCGAGCCAGCCGGCATTGCGCTCGAAGAGCGCCGCGGAGTCGTCGGGCGTGAAGAGCCGCTCCGATGCGCGCGCCACCCGGATGCGGCTGAAGTCCCGGATGAGCCGCGACGCTTCGCGCACCGCCGCATCGCGCTTGTCGCCCATCCCTTCGAGGAGGAAATCGCTCCACAGCGTGCTGCCCAGCACGCGCACGCCGCCCACGATGGCCTCTTCGTTGTCGAGCAGGCGCACGTTCGTGCCCGCGCACAGCTCGCGCAGCTCCTCGACCGTGCCGTCGAGGCTCCCGCCGTAGAACTCGTGGTTGCCGGGCACGTAGAGCGCGGGCTTGCCGAGGCGGGAAGCCCAGGCGATCGCCTCGCGCGGGCGTGCGAGGTCGCCGGCGAGCACGACGACGTCGGCATCGTTCCTGGGCGCCGCGAGCGGGCCGAGGCTCAGGTGCAGGTCGGAGAGGATGTTGAATTTCACTGGGTGGCGCCCTGGCTGGCCAGGCGTCGCACCTCGCCGTGCGCGTTCATTCCCGCGACGAGCGGGTGGCGGTCGCGCTCGAAGCACAGGGGCACGTCGTCGCGCAGCTCGGGGATCGCGAGCAGGCGCGCGCCGTTGCGCGACTCGCTCGCCGCGCGCACCAGGTCGCCCGCGCAGGCGCGGTAGACCGTGCGCGCGATGCGCGCGCCGTCCGAGACGCGCAAGCCGGAGAGCGATCCCCACAGCGCGTCGCACATCGCGCCCGCCGCGAGCACGTCCTCGAGCGCCGGCTCGTCGTGGGTGCCGCTGCAGACGAGCACGCGGCGCGACGCATCCACCGCGCGCAGCCTCTCGATCGTGGGGCCGAGGTTCACGAAACCGGCGACGAGCACCTCGCGCGCGCCGGCGCAGGCGCGCAGCGCGCGCGTGCCGTTGGTCGTGGTCATCGCGATGGTGCGGCCGCGCACCCGCTCCGGCGTGAACTCGCGCGGCGAGTTGCCGAGGTCGAAGTCGACGCCGCCCGCGATCTCGCCGCGGATGCGCACGCCGTCGCGCTCGCCCGCGAGCAGCACGTCGCCGCGGCGGGCGCGCGCCTCGAGCGCCTCGGGGATCTCGCCCGCGGGGACGATCGCCTCGGCGCCGTGCGCGAGGGCGGTCACCATCGACGTGGTCGCGCGCAGGATGTCGAAGACCACGCACACCGCGTCCCCGAGGTCGCTCGCGCGCAGCATCCCGAGCTCGCGCGGGGCGAGGATCACTTCCAGGCTTCGATTCAAGGCAGGGCTCCGTTGCGGGCGAAGGCGGGCACCGGGATCCGCCGGGACGGAGAAGGGACCCCGTAGAGCGCCTGGTCGTAGATGCGGTCGAGCTCGCGTTCGTCGAAGCGCGCGATCGCGGTGGCGATGCCGTCGAGGTAATCGCCCCAGGCGCCCCCCGGCCGCTGCGGGCGCGGGCGCGACTCCGACTCGATCAAGCCGCCCACCTGGCCGATCGGCACCCCGCGCTCGACCAGGGCGAGGGCGCGCCGGATGAGCTCCACGTGCTCGTGCGTGTACAGGCGGTGGCCCTTCGGCGTGCGCGACGGCCGGATCCAGCCGTAGCGGCGCTGCCAGGCGCGGAGCGTCATCGGGCTCACGCCGGTGAGCGCGCAGACGGTGCGGATGGGGAGCTGCTCGCGCGCGGGGGGCTTCATGGCTTCTTCGACACCTAGTATATCGATGGACGACGAGGTCCCCGGCAATCTGCGACAGGAGTTGGACGACCGGATCCGCGAGCTGATCGCGTATATTTCCGGCATGCCCGACGAAGAGTACATGCAGGCGGCGCTCGCGCTCGCGCGCCGCGCCGCCGACGAGGGCGAGGTGCCGGTCGGCGCCGTGGTGGTGAAGGACGGGCGCATCATCGGGCGCGGCTACAACCGCCCCATCGCCGCCGCCGATCCCACGGCGCATGCCGAGATCGTCGCGCTGCGCGAGGCCGCCGCCGCCGAGGGCAACTACCGGCTTCCCGGCTGCGAGCTGTACGTGACCCTCGAGCCCTGCGCCATGTGCGTGGGCGCGATGGTGCACGCGCGCCTCGCGCGGGTGGTGTACGGCGCGGCCGATCCCAAGACCGGGGCGTGCGGCGGGCACGCGGACCTCACGCGCCTTTCGAGCAACCACCACACGCGCTTCGAGGGCGGGCTCCTCGCCGGCGAGTGCGGCGGGATGCTCAAGCGGTTCTTCGCCGAGCGGCGCTGAAGGGGACTCGCGCGCGGGTCCGGGGCGGTAAAATGGCGTTCGCCGCCCGCGAGCCGAAAGCCGCATGACCGTCCCCCGATTCGTCCACCTGCGCCTGCACACCGAGTATTCGATCGTGGACGGGATGGCGCGCGTGGACGAGGCCGTCGCGGCCGCGGCCGCCGACGGCATGCCGGCGCTCGCGATCACCGACCTCTCCAGCCTCTTCGGCGCCATCAAGTTCTACGAGGCCGCGCGCAAGCAAGGAGTGCAGCCGATCGTCGGCTGCGACATCTGGCTCACCAACGAGCGCAACCGCGACGCGGCGCACCGCATGCTGCTGCTCGCGCGCGACCGCGCGGGCTACCTCGCGCTCTGCGACCTCCTGACCCGGGCGCATGCGGAAAACCACTGGCGCGGGCGCGCGGAGGTGAAGCGCGAGTGGCTGCAGGGCTGCGAGGGGCTCATCGCGCTGTCCGGCGGCGAGGCGGGCGACGTGGGCGCGGCGCTCGCCGCGGGCAACGCGACCCAGGCCGAGGCGCTCGCGCGCGAGTGGGCGCGGGATTTCCCGGACGCGTACTACATCGAGCTGCAGCGCGTGGACAAGGTGCGCAGCGCCTCCGCGGTGCAGGCGATGGTGAACCTCGCCTCCCGGCTGCGGATCCCGGTCGTCGCGACGCATCCCATCCAGTTCGTGAAGCCGGAGGATTTCCGCGCCCACGAGGCGCGCGTGTGCATCGCGCAGGGCTACGTGCTCGGCGACAACCGCCGGCCGCGCGATTTCCATCCCGCGCAGTACTTCAAGTCGCAGACCGAGATGGCCGAGCTCTTCGCCGACATTCCCGAGGCCCTCGAGAACGCGGTGGAGATCGCGCGCCGCTGCACCTTCGAGTTCGCGCTGGGCAAGAGCCGGCTGCCGGATTTCCCGACGCCGAACGGCGAATCGATCGAGGAATACCTGCGCGGCCAGGCGCTCGCGGGCCTCGAGCGGCGCCTGGCGGTGCTCTATCCCGACGCCGGGCGGCGCGATGCCGAGCGCCCGCGCTACCTCGAGCGGCTGGAGTACGAGGCGAAGACCATCGTGCAGATGGGCTTCCCCGGCTACTTCCTCATCGTCGCCGACTTCATCAACTGGGCCAAGCGCAACGGCGTGCCCGTCGGTCCGGGCCGGGGTTCGGGTGCAGGATCGCTCGTCGCGTACTCGCTCGGCATCACCGACCTCGATCCGTTGCGCTACGCGCTGCTGTTCGAGC
>DASUXK010000358.1:0-14080 GCA_036377935.1 Usitatibacter sp. | reverse complement strand
GCAGCGGCACGTTCCAGGTGTTCGACGGCGTGCCCCCCTACACGGCGGTGAGCGCCAATCCGAACCTGGTCGGGGTCACGCCGTCGACCTCGTCCAGCCAGCCGGGGACCTTCCGCGTCAACGCCGCCAACTCGGGGCTGTGCGGTGACACCAGCATCATCGTGACCGATTCGCTCGGCGCGCGCGCGACCGTCACCGTCACCACGGAAGCCGGCAGCGAGGCGCCGCCCACGCCGCCCACGCCGATCGTGATCTCGCCCAGCTCGATCACCCTCGGCTGCGGGCAGACCGGATCCGTGTCCATCGCCGGAGGCGGCACCGGCAGCGGCGGCGGTGCCCCGACCTACAGCGCGAGCACGACGGATCCGAACCTGTCGGTGACGGTGACGGGCGCCACGCTCAGCGTCACGCGCACGGGCGTCGCGCCGCCGACCGGGGCCAATGCGAACACCTCGGTCACGGTGACGGACGGCTCCACGTTCTCCACGTTGACGGTCACGTCTCCCTCGAGCTGCTCGTAAGCCGGGGAAGCGCCATCGCGAGCGGGCATCTCGAGAGGGATGCCCGCTTCGCATTTCCGCCCATGCCCGCAGTCCGTTCCTTCGTCGTCACGGGATCGGGCGGGTTCGTGGGCTCGGTCCTGCTCGCGCACCTGCGGGATCCGCCGCAGCGCCTGCACTTGGCCCCCGCGGATTGGCGCGATCGCATCGCGGCCGCGAGCTTCGAGGGCGCCACCGTCGTGCATCTCGCGGCGCGCGTCCATGCGCCCCGCTCCGACCCGGGGCTCTACGAAACGGACAACCGCGAGAAGACCGAGGTGCTCGCGCGCGCGGCGGCGCGCGGCGGCGCGCGCCGCTTCGTGTTCCTGAGCTCGGTGAAGGCGCTCGGGGAGGAGACGCGCGAGGCGCCGTTCTCGGTCCATACCCAGCCCCGGCCGCTCGATGCGTACGGCCGCTCCAAGCTCGCGGCGGAGCGCGCGCTCGAAGGCGTCGCCCGCGCCTCTTCGATGGAGTTCGTGGTCGTCCGGGCGCCGCTCGTGTTCGGCGCGGGCGCGGCGGGAAACCTTCGTGCGCTCCTGCGATTGTGCGACTCGCCGTGGCCGCTGCCCTTCGCGGCGGTGCACAACCGCCGCAGCTTCGTGCACGTCTCGGATCTCGCGCGGCTGCTCCTCGCGTGCGCCGGCGCCCCGTCCGCCGCGGGAAGCACGTATCTCGCCGCGCACCGCGAGCCTTTCTCGACGACGCAACTGTTCGCCACGATCCGGCGCGCCCTCGGCCGGCCGCCGCGGCTCGTCGCGATGAGTCCCCGCGTGCTGGAGGCGCTGGCGCGCATCGCCGGACGCGCCGACACGATGCGGCGCCTCACGAGGTCGCTCGAGGTCGATCCTGCGGCGGCGCAGCGCGACCTGGGCTGGATGGCCGCGGTGCCGCTCGAATCCGCCGTCGAGGAGATGGTCGCCGCGTACCGCGCGGAGCGCCCGCGATGAGCTGGATCGCATGGGTCCTGCCGGCCGCGATCGCCTGGAGCGCCATCGAGTTGCTGCGCCGCTCCCCGCTCGCCGCGCGCCTCGCCGACAGGCCCAACGAGCGATCGCTCCACTCGGTTCCGACGCCGCGCGTGGGCGGAATCGCCTTGATGGCGGCGGCGCTCCCCTTCGCCTTCGCGCATTCCGATCGCGTGCTCGGGCTCGTCCTCGCCTGCGCGGCCGCGCTCGCGGCGCTCTCGCTCGCGGACGACCTGCGCAGCCTGCCGGTCGGCGTGCGCCTGGCCGCGCACCTGGGCGCCGGCGCCGCCGTCGCCGCGGAACTCGGTGCGCCGCTTCCCGTGCTGGTGGTCCTCGCGTTCGCCATCGCGTGGATGACGAACCTCTTCAATTTCATGGACGGCTCGGATGGGCTGGCCGGAGGCATGTCCGTGATCGGCTTCTCCGCCTATGCCGCCGCCGCGCATCTCGCCGGCGACGCGCCGGTCGCGATCGCCGCCGCGGCGATCGCATCGGCCGCCCTGGGCTTCCTCGCCCGCAACTTCCCGCCCGCGCGCGTCTTCATGGGCGATGCCGGATCGATCCCGCTGGGATTCCTCGCCGGGGCGATGGGGCTCCTCGGATATTGGCGCGGCGCATGGCCGGCCGGGTTTCCCGTGCTGGTGTTCTCGCCCTTCATCGTCGACGCGTCGCTCACGCTGCTGAGGCGGACCGTCGCGGGGGAACGGCCGTGGCGAGCGCATCGAGGGCATTACTACCAGCGCCTGGTGCTCGCCGGATGGGCGCCGCGGCGGCTCGCGCTCTCGGCGTACGCGCTGATGGCCGCGGCGGCGCTCGCCGCGCTCGCCGGGCGCACCGCCGGGTTCATGGTGCAGTGCGGTATACTCACGGCCGCTGCGGCGCTTTACGCGCTGCTGGCATTCGCGCTGGAGTCGCGCCTGCCGCCCCCGGGCGGCTCGACTCCCCGCCGTCCGCACTGAAGGGACGAGCCGGCCTGTGGCGTCGCGCAAATTCCCCGGAGCAGCCATGCATACGGTCCACTTCGATGCCCGTGCCGTCGCCGCGGCGCTGCACGACGCGGCCGCGCTCGTGCTCGCGTGCGTGGCCGCGAGCTTCCTCGTGCAACCGGGCGCGCCGGCCGCCGGAGCGCCCGGCCTCGCGGCCGTGTTCGTCGCCGCGATCCCCATCCAGATCGCGATCAACCTCCTCTTCGGCATCTACCAGGGCATCTGGCGCTATACGAGCCTGCCCGACATCCAGCGCATCGTCTTCGCCGTCTTCGCCGGCACCGTGTGCATCTCCATCGCGCTGCACGGCACCGGCCTCGACCCCGCCTTCAGCTATCGCGAGTACGTGCTCTACCCGGTCTTCCTCGTCGTGGTCATGTCGGCGAGCCGCATGGCCTACCGCTCCTTCAAGGAATGGACGCTCTACGGACGCGGCGAGCAGGGCGCTCCCGTGATGATCATGGGCGCGGGCGACGCGGCGGTGGGGCTCGTGAAGGACCTGTCGCGCAGCCACGAGTGGCGGGTCGTGGGCTTCCTCGACGACGACGAGAAGAAGCGCGGCCGATTGCTGCACAACGTGCGCGTGCTCGGCGTGCTCGACGACCTGCCGCGGTTCGCGCAGCGCCTGAAGCTGCGCCACGCGATCATCGCGATGCCGTCCGTTCCCTATTCGGTGCGCCGGCGCGTGGTCGAGATCTGCAAGCGCGCCAACGTGACGATCATGACGGTGCCGACGCTGAACGACCTGCCCGGAGGCAAGGGCTCGGCGGCGCAGATCCGCAAGGTGGCGGTCGAGGACCTCATGAAGCGCGAGCCGGTGATGCTCGACGACGCGGGGCTGCACGAGCTGCTCACCGGGCAGGTCGTGATGGTGACCGGCGCCGGGGGATCGATCGGCTCCGAGCTCTGCCGCCAGATCGCCGTCTACAGCCCCGCGGTGCTCGTGCTCTACGAGCTGAGCGAGTTCGCGATGTACCGCATCGACCAGCAGCTGCGCGACCTGTTCCCCGAGCTCGCGGTGCAGACCGTCGTGGGCGACATCAAGAACCCGCGGCGCGTGAACCAGGCGATGCACCAGTTCGCGCCCTCCATCGTCTTCCACGCGGCCGCGTACAAGCACGTGCCGCTGATGGAGGAGGAGAACGCCTGGGAAGCGGTGCAGAACAACGTCTGGGGCACCTACGTCCTCGCGCGCGCGGCGATCGAGCACGGCGTGAAGCGCTTCGTGTTCATCTCCACCGACAAGGCGGTGAACCCGACCAACGTGATGGGCGCGACCAAGCGCCTCGCGGAAATGGTGTGCCAGGCGCTGCAGGCGACCAGCCAGACGCGCTTCGAGATGGTGCGCTTCGGCAACGTGCTCGGCAGCGCCGGGAGCGTCATCCCGAAGTTCCAGGAGCAGATCGATCGCGGCGGGCCGGTCACGGTGACGCACCCGGAGATGGTGCGCTACTTCATGTCGATTCCCGAGGCGGCGCAGCTCGTGCTGCAGGCCGGATGCATGGGGCTCGGCGGCGAGGTGTTCGTGCTCGACATGGGCGAGCCGGTGAAGATCGTCGACCTCGCGCGCGACATGATCCGGCTCTCGGAGCTATCCGAAAGCGACATCCGCATCGTGTACACGGGCCTGCGCCCGGGCGAGAAGCTCTTCGAGGAGCTCCTCGCCGACGACGAGCACACCCGGCCCACGCCGCACCCGAAGCTGCGGGTGGCGAAGGCGCGCGAGGTCGATCCCGGCTGGCTCGACGGGCTGCTCGGCTGGCTCAAGCAGGACCGCATCCCGGGCGATTCCGAGGTGCGCCGCGACCTCAAGCGCTGGGTGCCCGAGTACCAGTCGCAGGTGCGCCCGCGCCTCACCGCGGTCGGGCGTCCGCGCAGCGCGAGCGCCGACTAGTCGCGGCGCGGCGCGCGCGCGCCCGCCGCGAGCCCGAGCAGCATCCCGTTGAGCGCCCAGAAGAGCACGCCGTTCTGGCGATGCAGGAAGTCGTCCGTGAGGTTCTTCACCACGAATCCCGCGAGGAGCGCGAGCCCCATCACGCCGAGCGGGGCGAGCGCGGGGTCGGCCAGCATCGCGCGATAGCGCCACGCGAGGGCCCCGAGCAGCCCGAGGAAGGCGGCGAGGCCGATCGCGCCCACCTCGAGCGCCATGTCGATGAATGCGTTGTGCGCGTGGCGCAGCTTCGGGTGGCCCACGTGGGGCGGCGTCACGGGCAGGAAGCTCGCCGCGAGCACCTCGCGGCCGAAGCCGTGCCCGAGCCAGGGCGCGTCCTGGAAGCGCTCCCAGGCCACGTGCCAGAGCCTGGGGCGCAGGTCGTGCTCGAGGCCCGCGGGCACGCCCGTGTCGTGCAGCAGGTTGCGCTCGTAGCGCTCGGCGAGCGAGGCGGCGAACGCGACGGCGAATGCGAGGAATGCGACCGCCGCGAGGCGCCTGAGCATGGCGAGGCGCTCGCGCCGCGCCGTGGGGAGCCGTCGCCACGTCGCCACGCCGACCATGAGCTGCGCGCCGAACGCGACCCAGATGATGCGGTTGCCGCTGTACCACGCGGCGGCGAGCAGCACGCACAGCGCTAGGAGCAGCGCGCGCGGCCGGTGCCCACGCCCCCACGGCGCATCCCAGTCGAGCGCGAAGAGCAGCTGCAGCACGAGCACGAGGTGCGTCGAGAAGGTGCCCGGGCCCGCGTCGATCTCGCGGTGCGCGATGGTGAGCCCGCCCGCATCCTGCAGCAGCGTGCCGATGAACGCGAGGACCGTTCCCGCGACGATCGCGAGCCACCAACGCGGCCAGGACGAGCGGTTCTGCGACGCCGCGACGAGGAACACGACGAACGCGAGTAGCGGATAGAGGAGCTCGGGCTTCAGCTCGCCGAGGCTGTATTCCCGATCGACGCTCCACGCGACCGAAGCCGCGCAGATCGCGAGCCACGGGATGCCGAATGCCGCGACCGCGCGCGGCGTGTGCGCGGCGAGCGCCGCGAGGCCGGATCGCAGCCGGGTCGCGAGCGCGATGCCGGCCATGCCGAGCAATGCGCCGCGCCACCCGGCGCTCATCGAAAACGGCGTGAGGACGAGGAACGCGGCGGTGGCGAACGCGAGCACCCGCCCGGCGCCGGAGGCGCGTGGGGGGGCGACGGACAACTCTCGCGGGATGGCCAAGCTCCGGTCGGCGTGCGGGATGGTGCCCGATTATGGGCGAAAGCAGCGCAGGGCCGCGAGCGGCGAATGCGTCGCGGCGACCGGCGTCGAAAGGGAGAATGGCGCGCCCGACACGATTCGAACGTGCGACCCCTGCCTTCGGAGGGCAGTACTCTATCCAGCTGAGCTACGGGCGCGTATCTATCGGATTCTAAATGGTTTGGAAGGGTTCCGTCCAACCGCGCGGGAAGGCCGCGCGACGATACCGGCTATAATCGCGCTTCTGCGAACGCGCCATCCCGCCGTATTCCGAGGAAGAAAATGTCCGAGCCGCACCATCCCGGTCCCATCGAGGAGAACATCGATTCCCATCCCGCGCAGGTCGCGATCGGCGTGCTGGTCGGCGCGGTCGCGGTCATCGTGGGCATCATCCTGATCGCGCATTTCGCGATCGGCGCCTACGGCATGCGCTCCACCGAGAACGATCCGGCGATGCGCCCCGAGCGCATCGCCGAGCGGATCGCGCCCGTCGCGCAGGTGCGCATCGATCCCAACGCCCCCGGCGGCCTCACGCCGGGCGCGGCACCGGCCGCGCAACCCGCCGCCGCGGCGCCCGCCGCGCCGGTTGCGATTCCCCCGCCCGCCGCCCCGCAGAAGACGGCCGAGGCGGGCGGCAACGGCGCGGGCAAGAAGACCTTCGACGCCGTGTGCACCGCTTGTCACAGCACGGGCGTGGCCGGCGCGCCGAAGTTCGGCGACAAGGCCGCGTGGGCGCCGCGCATCGCGCTGGGCAAGGACACGCTGTACAACGCGGCGCTGCACGGGCTGCGCGCGATGCCGCCCAAGGGCGGCAACCCGTCGCTCTCCGATGCCGATGTGAAGGCGGCCGTCGACTACATGGTCGCGGCGGCGAAGTAGACCCGGCCGCAGGGCCGCGCAAAGGGCGACGTCGATCGCCCTTTTTCGTTTCCGGAAGGCGTGCATGGCGACCTACGCGATCGGCGACCTGCAGGGCTGCTTCGAGCCCCTCGAGCGGCTCGTCTCGCGCATCGCCTTCGATCCGGCGCGCGACCGGCTCTGGTTCGTGGGCGATCTCGTGAACCGCGGCCCCGATTCCGTCGAGTGCCTGCGCTTCGTCCGCGGGCTGGGCGACGCCGCGGTGACCGTGCTCGGCAACCACGACATCCACCTGCTCTGCGTGGCCGAAGGCGTCGAGCGCGCGCGCAAGCGCGACACGCTCGCGAGCGTGCTCGATGCGCCGGATCGCGGCGAGCTGCTCGAGTGGCTGCGGCACCGGCCTCTGTTCCACGTCGAGGGCTCCTTCGCGCTCGTGCACGCGGGGCTCCTCCCCGAGTGGACCGTCGCCACCGCGCGCACGCTCGCGGCCGAGGTCGAGGCGGTCCTGCGCGGGCCGGACCACCGCGCGTTCCTCGATCGGCTCTACGGCGACGAGCCCGCGCGCTGGGACGACGGGCTGCGCGGGATGGACCGCCTGCGCGCGATCGTGAACGCCATGACGCGGCTGCGCGTGTGCGAGGCGGACGGCGCGATGGCGCTGCGCTTCAAGGGCGAGCCGGGCGAGGCGAGCGAGGGCCTGATCCCCTGGTTCGACATGCCGGCGCGGCGCAGCCGCGACCACACGCTCGTCTGCGGCCACTGGTCGGCGCTGGGGCTCGCCCTGCGGCCGGACCTGCTGAGCCTGGACAGCGGCTGCGTGTGGGGACGCGCGCTCACGGCGGTGCGGCTGGAGGATCGGGCGCTGTTCCAGGTGGACTGTCCGGGGACGGCAGGCGAAGAAGCGTAGCGATGCGCGCGTGCGCGAGGCGGGCGGCCTCGCGCCGGTCCATCTCCGGCGAGGGCTCGATCGGCGCGGCGAAATCGATGCGCGCGACCACGCCGCGGCTCGCGATCACATGCGCCACCGATTGCAGGAAGGTCGTGTCGCCGACGTAGGCGAAGGCGGTGCACGGCGTGCCGTCGGCGTGCTCGTAGCGGATCGCCGCGGGATGGATCGTCGCGCCGTTCGCGACCGCGGGCTCGAAGAGCGACGTGTGGAACCGCAGCAGGCGATCGCCCGGCGTCGTGGTGCCTTCCGGGAAGAGCCCGATGCAATCGCCCTCGGCGAGCGCCTCGTGCACGCGCGTGTTGATGCGCGCCGTGTCGCGGCGCCGCGCGCGCTGCACGAAGAGCGTGCCGGCGTGGCCGGCGATCCAGCCCGCCACCGGCCAGCCGCGGATCTCGCTCTTCGCGATGAATCGCGCCGGGCGCACGCTCATGATCGCGAAGATGTCGATCCAGGAGACGTGGTTCGCGGCGATCAACGACGCCTCGCCGCGCAGCGGCGGCAACGGCCCGCGCACCCGCACGCGCACGCCGACGATCGCGAGGAGCGAGCGCGACCACCCGCGCGCGAGGCGCCGGCGCGCATGCGGGGAGGAGCGCGGATAGACGAAGCGAAGGATCCATGCGGCGCGGGCCGCATGGAACGCGAGGCGCGCCCAGCGCGCCGCGCGCGTGAACGGGCGCGAGGCCCGCTCGCGCGCGCTCAGTGCGTCACGCGCGTGGTGCCGCGCCCGGACAGGATGCGCACGCGGTCGCCGGGACGGAAGAGCTCGTCGGCTTCCTGCACCACGGAGATGTACTTGCCGTTGTCGAGGAGCACCGTGACCTCGATGCCCTGGCGCTCGTTCGCCGAGCGCTCGATGTTCGAGCCGAGGATGCCGCCCAGGATCGCGCCGCCCACCGCTCCGGCGATCTGCCCGCTGCCGCCGCCCACGTGGCTGCCGGCGATCCCGCCCAGCACGGCGCCTCCCGCGGTGCCCACGCCCGTCTCGCCGGGGTTGATGCGCACCGGCCGCACCGAATCGACCACGCCGAAGCGCACGGTCTGCTCGCCCATCACCTGGTAGCCGCGGTAGTCGTAGCTGCCTTGCGGGTATGCGCAGCCGCCGAGCAGCAGCACGCAGACGGCCGCCGCACTCCATGCAGATCGGGTCATGCTCTTTCTCCTTCCGGAATCCGCCCGCGGCAACCCGCCGGCCTTCCTCACAGTGTGTGTCCGAATGCTTCCTTGAAGCGGCGGGAGAGCGTCTCGCGCGAGGGGCGGTGGTTCTGGCCGCCGCGGTGCGCGATCTTGATGGAGCCCATCACCGAGGCGAGCTGCGCCGACTTCTCCCACGCCCAACCGCGCGCCATGCCGTAGAGCAGCCCGGCACGGAACGCATCGCCGCAGCCCGTGGGATCGACGATGCCTTCCGCGGCCACGGCCGGGACGCGCACCTCGCGCCCCTGGGCGACCACGGTGCAGCCTTCCGCGCCGCGCGTGACCACGACCGCGCGCCCGCCGCCGGCGAGCTGCGCGATGCGCTGGCCGGTCTTCTGCTCGACAACCCGCGCTTCGTAATCGTTCAACGCGATGGCCGCCGCGCCGGATGACATCTCGAGGATGTCGTCGCCGGAGAACATCGGCAGCCCCTGCCCGGGATCGAAGACGAAGGGGATCGAGCGGGCGGCGAAGTCGCGGGCGTGCTCGAGCATGCCCTGCCGGCCGTCCGGAGACACGATGCCGAGCGTGGCGCCGGGCGCGTCGGCGATCCGGTTCAGGTGCGCGAAGGACATGGCGCCGGGATGGAAGGCCGTGATCTGGTTGTCGTCCACGTCCGTGGTGATGAATGCCTGGCCGGTGTAGTGCTCGTCCAGGCGCATCACGTGCCGCGTGGAGATGCCGAGTTCGCGCAGGCGCTGCTCGTACGGCTCGAAATCGTGGCCCGTCGTCGCCATGACCCACGGCTCCTCGCCGAGGAGCCTCAGGTTGTAGGCGATGTTGCCCGCCGTGCCCCCGAACTCGCGCCGCAGGTCGGGCACCAGGAACGAGACGTTGAGGATATGGATCTGCTCGGGGAGGATGTGCTTCTTGAACTGGTCCGGGAACACCATGATGGTGTCGTAGGCCAGGGAGCCGCATACGAGGATCGCCATAGCGCGCCAGTATAAACGGCAGGAAGCGCTCACCCCCCGGGGGGATGCGCGGCTCCAGGGGCCCGACGAGCGGCATTGACGCTCGCCCGCCCCCGCGCGAAAGTCGCCCGCGTAGGGCCATTACATCGGTAACCGGACTTCCCGGCCCGAATCCGCGGCGCACGATTTCTGCAACAGGGCAAACCCATCGAAAGGTGGGGACGCAAAGTCTCCGGTCTAACGGGCGCGAAGCCCTACGACAGCGGGATTGCCAGGGTCGCCGGCGAGGGCGCGTCCCCCGTCGTGCAGCGCGCCCCTGTCCGTGCGTTCCCCCTCCTGCGGTGCCCTGGGAGGTGGAAAGCATGGCGCAATCGCCCAAAGGCAACGTGGTCCCGCTCGGCGAGCACCCCCGCGCGAAGGCGCGCCTGTCGCCGCGCGAGTCGGCGGACGTCCTCACCGCATGCCGCGATCTCGCGCTGGACCGCATGGCGCGGGCGCTCGCGACCATGCTCGATCGCGTGGAGGAAGACCTGTTCGAGCTCGCCGAGAAGGCGGCGGAACGCGACGCGCAGAACACCTACCTCGACGCGCGGGCGAAGGCGCGCGAGAAGCGCCCCGCCATCGAGGCCGCGTTTCGCAGCCAGTTCGTCGAGTTCTTCAATCGCAAGGTGCGCGGCGAGCCGGCCGCCCGGGCCGCGGAGCCGGCGCCCGGCGAGCTCTCGCTGGTCGCGCCCGAGGCGCTCGAGGAATCGATCGCCGTGCGCGAGATGGCGCGCAAGCTGGGCGCCGCCTGCGAGGGCGAGCTCTTCGCGCTCGGCCAGCGCATGGGCTACCTCCTTGAGCGGCCCGACCTCGAGGAAGAGGCGAATCCGCTGAGCCCCTCGACCGTGTTCGCCGCGCTGAACGAGGCGTGCGAGCAGATCGGCGCGGGCTTCAAGGTGAAGATCGCGCTGCTTCGCCAGCTCGAGGCGCGCGCGGAGGCGGAGCTGCAGGGCATCTATCGCGACCTGAACCAGCACCTCGTCGAGCGGCGCATCCTTCCCGAGGTGCGCGTGGCGGTGCGCAAGGCCGCGGCGTCGCCGCCCGCGCCCGCGAATCGCGCATCGCCCGGGGCGAGCACCCCGGCGGCGCCGGCGCCCGAGGACGTTTTCGGCGCGTTGACCCAGCTCCTCGGCGCGGCGATGCCGGCGATGGTTTCCCCGATGGCGGCGCCCGGGGCAACCGCCGCAGGCAACGCGCCCGCCGCGGCGGTGCCCGCGTCGTTCCTCTCGGAGCTCACGCGCATGCACCGCGAGGGCGTCGCGGCGCAGGCCCAGGGCTCGCGGCCCGTGAACCTGGTGAAGGGCATCCGCGCCGCGCCGCAGGCGGCCTCGCTGCCCGCGCTCGACGCGATGACCATCGATCTCGTGTCGATGCTCTTCGACTTCATCTTCGAGGACCGGCACATCCCCGCCGGCGCGAAGGCGTGGCTTGGGCGGCTGCAGATCCCCACGCTCAAGGTGGCGCTCCTCGATCGCAGCTTCTTCTCGTCGAAGGCGCATCCCGCGCGGCGGCTGATCGACCGCCTCGCCGAGTGCGCCCTCGGGATGGACGAGGCGAACGCCGACGCGAGCGGCTGCATCGCGATGATCGAAGGCGTCGTGGGCCGCATCGTCGCCGAGTTCGACACCGACATCGCGCTGTTCGAGTCGCAGCTCGGGCGCGTCGAGGCGTTCATCGAGGAGCGCAGGCGCGCCGAGGCCGAGATCGTCGAGCGCTCCGCGCGCCTCGTGGAGGAGCGCGAGCGCGAGGAGATCGCGCGCGCCTTCGCCGGGGACGAGGTGGCGCGCCGCCTCGAGGCGAGCCCGTGGGTGCCCGCAGTCGTTCGCGAGATGCTCGAAGGTCCCTGGGTGCGCGCGCTCGCCGCCGCGCGCCTCGTCGAGGGCGAGGGATCGCCCGCGTGGAAATCGCTCGTGAAGACGCTCGAGGACCTCGTCTGGAGCGTGGAGCCCAAGTCGCATCCCGACGATCGCAAGCGCCTCGTGGCCATCCTGCCCGGGATGCTGAAGAGCCTCGTGGAGGGATTGCATCGCGGCGCGATGGACGATGCGGCCCGCGACGCCTTCCTCGGCGCGCTCGTCGATTGCCACGCCGCGGCGGTGAAGTCGGGGCTGCGCGGCATGGCGGCGCTACCCGAGGTGCCGGCGCCCCCGCGCCGCGAGGAGCCGGCGATCGAGCGCGCGATGGTTCCCGCGGCGGGCGTGCACGTCGAGGAGATCCGCCTGCGCGTGCAGCGCGGCATCGTGCGCAACGTCTTCACGCGCACCGGCATCTGGACCAACCTGCAGCGCGGCACGTGGGTCGAGTTCGCGGGCGGTTCCGGCGTGAAGCGCGCGCGGCTCACGTGGATCAGCCCGAACAAGGGCGTCTACCTGTTCACCAATCCGCTCTCGGCCGAGGCGGCGGTGTCGATCTCGCCGGAAGCGCTCGCCGAGCAGATGCGCCTGGGCGAGGCGCGCATGCTCGACGACGCCCCGCTCGTGGAGCGCGCGGTGGGCTCGATGCTCGCCACGCTGCGCGAAGGCGCGGGCGCTCAGGGATAGAACACGAGGAGCTGGTAGCCGGTCGCCTTGAGGCCGGTGGTGGCGAGCCGCAGCTGGATCGCGATCTCGCCGCCCGCGGCGAGCACCTCGCCGCCCGCCGGCGCATGGCCGAGGTAGTCCGTGGGCCGCAGCACGCGCCGCGCCGCGGGTTGCCCGCCGATGTCCGTGAGGGTGAGCTCGAGGTCGGGATACTCCTGGGCGACCGTCGCGAGGTTGCGGATGCGCGCGGACAGCGCGATCTGCTCCGGTTGTCCCGGCACCTCGAGCAACTCGGAATCCTCGAGCTTCAGCAGCCGCTCGTCGCGCGACCAATGCACCTTGCAACGAAGCTGCACGCAGGCCGCTTCCAGCCATGGCCGCAGCACGGGATAGCGCTGCGCGAGCGGCGCGCGGAATGCGTAGGCCGCTTCGGCCGCGAGCACGAGCAGCAGCAGGAACACGCCGAACGACCACGCGCGCGACAGGCGCCGCGCAGGCGCGCCGAGGTCCAGGTCGAGGGGCTCGGCGATCGCGGGAGCGGCCATCGCGGGCGGCGGGCTCGCGGGCGCGACGGGCTCGCTTCGCCGCCGGCGCTCCGCGCGAACGGCGGCCGGGGCCGGCTCGGGCGGCGGTTCCGGCGGCGGTGCGGGGGGCATGGTGACGGGGCCGTCGACCGCCTCGAGCTCGGGCAGCTCTTCGGCGGCGGGCGCGGGCGCGCGCGATGCAGGCGCGGCAGGAGGGGTGCGCTCCAACGCCTCGCGCGCGGCGAGCAGGCGGCTGCCCGTATCGTCGTCGGGGACGCGCTCGAGCGCCTCGAAGCCGCTGAACACCTCGCCGCAGCGCCCGCAGCGCACCTGGCCCTGGCGCGCGTTGAGCTGCTGCGGGGTCACGCGGAACCGCGCCAGGCAATGCGTGCAGGTGGTGATCAGCATCGTCCGCTCCGCGTGCCGGCGACCAGGACCCAGCCCCCTTCGCGATCGACGGCGTCGAGCGTCGCCCACGGCGCGTACGCCGCGATCACGTCCGCCGCCTGCTCCTCGAGGATGCCCGAGAGCGCGAGGGCGCCCCCGGGGCGCGTGTGCGAGGCGATGGTGGGTGCGAGCATGCGCAGCGGATTGGCGAGGATGTTCGCGACCGTCACCCGTGCGCCGCCGGGAAACCCGGCGTGCGCATCGATCACTTCCACGGCCACGTCGTTGCGCAGGGCATTGTAGCGCGCGGCCTCGAGCGCGAGCGGGTCGATGTCGACCGCCCGCGCGGCGGCCGCGCCGAGCCGCATCGCGGCGATCGCGAGGATGCCCGAGCCGCAGCCGTAATCCAGCACGACGTCGCCCGTGCGCACGGTGCGCTCGAGCCATGCGAGGCACAGGCGCGTGGTCGGATGGCTGCCGGTGCCGAACGCGGCCCCCGGGTCGAGGATCACGTTCACCGCGCCGGGATCGGGCGCCTCGTGCCAGGTGGGGACGATCCACAGCCGCTCCCCGGCGCGGATCGGCTCGAACTGGCGCTGCGTGAGCGCGACCCAGTCGGCGTCCGCGACGCGGTCGACCGAGGCCGCCTCCACGCGCTCGATGCCGCAGGAATCGAGGGCCGCGCGCAGTGCCGCGTCGACGTCCTGCCCGGCGGGGAAGAGCGCGCTCACGCGCGAGCGCGGCCAGGGCGAGGAGTCGGCGCCGGGCTCGGCGAAGATCGCGTGCTCTTGCGGCGTGCCCGCGTCCGCGTCGCTCAGGTCGGTGGACAGGGCGCCCGCCTCGGCGAGCGCGTCGGCCAGCGCTTCGGCGCGGGCCCCCTCGACGACGAGATCCACGCGCTGCCAGGCCACGACGCGCTCAGCTCTCGGCCTGGATCGACTTCAACGCGGCCATCTTCTCCTCGAGGTAATGGATGTTCACCCCGCCGCGGATGAAGGCCGCGTCGTTCATCAGCTCCTGGTGCAGCGG
>DASUXK010000357.1:0-5660 GCA_036377935.1 Usitatibacter sp. | reverse complement strand
CGCGGCTTCGTACAGCCGGTCGTAGGCGGGAAGCCGGAACCGCGCGAGGTTGCCCTCGGTGTTCTTGCTGTAGAGGGAGCTGAGCCACGTGTCCGCGTCCGGCGAGGAGGCGCTTCCGCCGAGCTGCCAGAATTGCAGCTTGCCGAGGCGTGCCGACTTGAGCAGGTCGGGCCACTTGCCCTTGATCACCTCGAGGCGGATGCCGATGTCGTCGAGGCTGCGCTTCCACAGCTCGTCGAACTGCTGGTCGGCGGCGGTCGGCGTGGAGTAGCGGTGGATCACGAGGGGGCTGCCGTCGGGCATCTCGCGGTAGCCGTCGCCGTCGCGATCGACGTAGCCGTACATGTCGAGCAGCGCCTTCGCCTTCGGGATGTCGTACTCGTTCGCGGTGGTGTGGAAGTCGGGGTCGTAGCCGGCCACGCCCGGGCTGTAGGGCGTCTCCGCGGGGATCGCCTGGCCCTTGCGGATGATGGAGATCTCGTCCTCGACCTTGTAGGAGAGCGAGATCGCGCGGCGCAGCGCCACCTTCTCCGGCGTGTACCCGCCCACCACCGGATCCTCCATGTTGAAGAAGGCGTAGGTGAGGTCGAGCATCGGCGCCTGCTGCATCCGCATGCCGCGCTTGGCCAGGTTCGGCGCGAGCTTGTTGTTCGGGTAGGCCTGGTACGAGAACTCCTCGGGAACCAGCCAGAGCAGGTCCATCTCGCCGTTGAGGTACGCGAGCCAGCGCGGCTGCGTCTCCTCGATGATGGAGATCTCGACGCGATCGACCAGCGGCATGCGCCGGCCTTCGAGCCGCGCCTTGATGCGCTGGCCGCGCTCGTCGTCGGCGTTGGGATGGGCGTCCCACAGTTCCTCGCGGAACGAAGGGTTGTGCTCGAACACCATCCGCGAGCTGCGCTTCCAGAACGCGAGCCGCCAGGGGCCGGTGCCGACGGGGTGGGAGCCGAAGTCCTCGCCGTAGCGTTCGACCACCTCGCGCGCCACCGCGCAGGAGATTCGGCAGTCGGCGAAGTTGTAGATGAAGACGAAGAGCGGCTGCTTGAGCTTCACCTGGAACGTGTAGCGGTCGAGGACCTTCAAGCCCTCGATCGGCGCGTCGTAGTCGAAGCGGTCCTGCTTGCGCGCCCTTTCCGCCGCCTCCTCCGCGCCGACCACGTACGGCTCGATCTCGCCCACCTGCGAGGCGCGCACCTTGGGATCGATGACGCGCTTGAGCGAGTAGACGTAGTCCTCGGCGACCAGCTCGCGCTTCTTCCCGTTGAAGGCGGGATCGTCGGCGAAGTAGATGCCGGGCTTGATGCGGATGGTGTAGGTCGTTCCGTCCGCGCTCACCTCGGGCAGGGCGGCGGCCGTCTGCGGGCGCAGCTTCAGGGGGCGCGCGAGGTAGTCGTACGTGAGCGGCGCCTCGAACATCCCCATGTTGAGGATGTTCGAGTAGAGGTCGCTGATGCGCTGCGGATCGAAGCTCGTCTCCGCGATCTCGAACGCGTAGCGCAGCACCTTCTGCGCGTGCGCGAGCGCCGGGACGCATGCGAGCACGAGCGCCGCGGCGGCGGCGCGGATCCAGCCCTTGCCCAAGACTCCCTCCGACGTCAGCGGCCGTGCCCGGCCATGAACTCGCGCAGCGCGCGCGCCGTATGGGTGCGCGCGGAAGCCTTCTCGAACTCCTCCGGGGGCGCGGCGAGCACGACGCGGCCGCCCGCGTCGCCGCCCTCGGGCCCCAGGTCGACGATCCAGTCGGCCTCGGCGATGACGTCGAGATTATGCTCGATCAGGACCACGGTGTTTCCGGCATCGACGAGTCGGTGCAGCACGCGGATGAGCTTCTCCACGTCGGCCATGTGCAGGCCGACGGTGGGCTCGTCGAGGACGTACAGGGTGTGCTGGGGTACCGAGGCGCGGCCGCCACGCGGCGGCGCGCCCGCGCCGCGCACCTTGGCCAGCTCCGTCACCAGCTTGATGCGCTGCGCCTCGCCGCCCGAGAGCGTGGGGCTCTGCTGGCCGAGCGTGAGGTAGCCGAGTCCCACGTCCTGCAGCAGCCGCAGGCAATGGTGGATCGACGGGTGGTGCGCGAAGAAGTCCACCGCCTCGTCCACGCTCATCGCGAGCACCTCGCCCACGCTCTTGCCGCGCATCTTCACGGCGAGCGTCTCGGCGTTGAAGCGCGCGCCGCCGCACACCTCGCACGCGACCTTCACGTCGGGCAGGAAGCTCATCTCGATGGTCTTCACGCCCTGGCCTTCGCAGCCGTCGCAGCGCCCGCCCGCGGTGTTGAACGAGAAGCGGCTCGCGGTGTAGCCGCGGATGCGCGCTTCCTGCGTGTCCGCGAAGAGCTTGCGGATGTTGTCGAAGAAGCCGACGTAGGTCGCGGGGCACGAGCGCGGCGTCTTGCCGATCGGCGTCTGGTCCACCTCGAGCACGCGCGAGACCCGCTGCCAGCCCTTGATGGCCCGCGCCCCGGTGATCGCGTGGGCCGCCTTCCTGTCGCGCTCGGCGGCAACCAGCCTGCGCAAATTCTCGTGCAGCACGTCGCGCGCGAGCGTCGACTTGCCCGAGCCCGACACGCCCGTCACCACCGAGAGCCGCCCGAGCGGGAAGCGCACGTCGACGTCCTTCAGGTTGTGCAGCTTCGCGCCCACCACCTCGATCGACGGCGTGGACTTCTCCACCGCGCGGCGCGGCTGCACGGGATGGCGCAGCGGCTCGCGCAGGAAATGCCCCGTGAGCGAATCGGGGTTCGCCTGGAGCTCCTCGGCCGTGCCCTCGGCGACGATGCGCCCGCCGAGACGGCCCGCGCCGGGGCCCAGGTCGATCACGTGCTCGGCGCGGCGGATGGTGTCCTCGTCGTGCTCGACCACGACCAGCGTGTTGCCCTTCGCGTTGAGGCGCGCGAGCGTGTCGAGCAGGACCTGGTTGTCGCGCGGGTGCAGGCCGATGGTGGGCTCGTCGAGGATGTAGCAGACGCCGCGCAGGTTGGAGCCGAGCTGCGCCGCGAGGCGGATGCGCTGCGCCTCGCCGCCGGAAAGCGTCGGCGCCGCGCGGTCGAGCGAGAGGTAGCCGAGCCCCACCTGCTCGAGGAAACCGAGGCGCGAGGAGAGCTCCGCGAGGATGTCGCGCGCGATCTCCTGCTCCCGCCCGGCCACCGAGATCTTCTGGAAGAACCCGTGCGCGGCGGAGATCGGCTGCGCGCTCATGTCGGCGATCGACTGGCCGCGGAAGCGCACCGCGAGCGCCTCCCTGTTGAGCCGCTTGCCGTGGCATTCCTCGCACGGCTCGTCGAGCTCCAGCCATTCCACCCACGAATCGAGCACGTGGTCCTCCGCGCCGGTCTTCGCGCGCTCGTCGTCCCACTGCACCTGCTCGATCTCGAGGCCCGTGCCGTAGCAGCTCGCGCACCAGCCGTGCTTCGAGTTGTACGAGAAGAGGCGCGGGTCGAGCTCCGGGAAGCTGCGGCCGCAAGACGGGCACGCGCGCTTCACCGAGTAGATCTGCGCCTGGCGGTCGCCCCAGCCGCCGCAGCACACGTGCAGCACGCCCTTGCCCATCTCGAGCGCCTGCTCCACCGCGTGCCGCAGCGCCTTCTCGTTGTGCGGCTCGACCTGCACCTCGGCGACCGGCAGCTCGATGGTGTGCTCGCGGAAGCGGTCGAGGCGCGGCCAGCCCTTCGTCGGCAGGTACTCGCCGTCGACGCGAAGGTGCGAGACGGCCTTCGCGAGCGCCCACTTGGCGAGGTCGGTGTAGAAGCCCTTCCGGTTCGTGACGAGCGGGGCGAGGATCGCGATGGATTTCCCGCGCTGCTCCTTCATGAGGCGCGCGACGATGGCGTCGACGCTCTGCGGCTCGATCGGCACGTCGCAATCGGGGCAGTACTGGGTGCCCAGCTTCACGAAGAGCAGGCGCAGGAAGTGGTGGATCTCGGTCTGCGTGGCGACCGTGCTCTTGGATCCGCCGCGGCTCGTGCGCTGCTCGATCGCCACCGTGGGCGGAATGCCGAAGATCGCGTCCACGTCGGGCTTCGACGCGGGCTGCACGAACTGCCGCGCGTAGGCGTTGAGCGATTCCAGGTAGCGGCGCTGGCCCTCGGCGAAGAGGATGTCGAAGGCGAGGGTGGACTTGCCCGAGCCCGAGACGCCGGTCACGACGGTGAACTTCTCGCGCGGGATCTCGACGTCGATGCCCTTGAGGTTGTGCTCGCGCGCGTGGCGGACCTGGATCATGTCATTCCCGCGGAGGCGGGAATGCACGCGAGGCTCGGCGGCGATGGCGGCCGGATTCCCGCCTGCGCGGGAATGACGATCGGTCGGCGAAAGCGCCTTCTCGTAATCGGCCAGCGCGCGACCGGTATGCGACTTCGCGTTCCCCATCACCGCCTCCGGCGACCCGCACGCCACGATCTCCCCGCCCGCGTCCCCGCCTTCGGGCCCGAGATCGATGATCCAGTCGGAAGCGCGGATCACGTCGAGGTTGTGCTCGATCACGACCAGCGAGTGGCCCGCCGCGCTGAGCTTGCGGAAGGAGGCGAGGAGCTTCGCCACGTCGTCGAAGTGCAGGCCCGTCGTCGGCTCGTCGAACAGGAAGAGGCGTGTTCCGGGCGTGCCGGGGCGCTTCGGCAGCATCGAGATGGAGCGTCCCGACGCCTCGGCGAGGTGCCCCGCGAGCTTCAGGCGCTGCGCCTCGCCGCCGGAAAGCGTCGGCACCGGCTGGCCCAGCCGCAGGTAATCGAGGCCGACGTCCACGAGCGGCTGCAGGCGCCGCACGATCTCCGAATCCTTCGGGAAGGCCTGCACGGCCTCCTCGATGGTGAGCCCGAGCACGTCGGCGATGCTGCGGCCGTCCACTTTCACCTCGAGCACTTCCTCGCGGTAGCGCGTGCCGTTGCAGTCCGGGCAGCGCAGGTACACGTCGGAGAGGAACTGCATCTCCACGTGCTCGAAGCCGTTGCCGCTGCACGTGGGGCAGCGGCCGTTGCCCGAGTTGAAGCTGAAGGTGCCCGCGGTGTAGCCGCGCGCCTTCGCATCCGGCGCGTTGGCGAAGAGCTCGCGGATCGCGTCGAAGGCGCCGACGTAGCTCGCGGGATTGGAGCGCGTGGTGCGCCCGATGGGCGACTGGTCCACGAACACCACGTCGTTCACGCGCTCGGCGTTCACGAGCTCGCCGAAGGCGCCGGGCGATTCGGTGGGCTTGCCGAGGCGCTTGAGCAGCGCCGGGTGCAGCACGTCCTGCACGAGCGTCGACTTGCCCGAGCCGGAAACGCCGGTCACGCACACGAGGCGGTTCAGCGGGAAATCCGCGTTCACGTTCTTCAGGTTGTGCTCGGTGGCGCCGCGCACGCCGAGGCACACCGTGCCGTGGAGGGGATCGCGGCCGAGCTCGTTGGGAATCTGCATGCCCGGCCGGCGCACCTCCACCTCCGCGGGGCGCGCGTCGGCGCGCTTGCGGCCCGAGAGATATTCGGCCGTGAGCGTATCGGCGCGCTTGAGCGCCTCGGGCGGGCCGAAGAACACCACGCGCCCGCCGTGCTCCCCGGGGCCGGGGCCCATGTCGAGGAGCTTGTCCGCCTCGAGCATGATCTGCGGATCGTGCTCCACGACGACGAGCGAGTTGCCGGCGTCGCGCAGCCGCTTCATCACCTCGATCACGCGGCCCATGTCGCGCGG
>DASUXK010000356.1:0-2597 GCA_036377935.1 Usitatibacter sp. | reverse complement strand
ACGGTCTGCGGGCAGGCGTAGCCGCACCAGAGGCGGCCGGCGATCGCGGTGAAGAGGAAGAGCGCGAAGGCGCTGATCACCAGCAGGACCGCGAGGTAGATGATGTCCTGCGGCCAGAGCACCAGGCCGAAGATGTGGAACTGGCGCGCCTCCAGGTCGAAGAGGACCGCCTGGCGTCCGTTCCACGCGAGCCACGGCAGGCCGTAGAACACGACCTGGGTCGCGAAGACGAGCGCCCAGCGCCAGCGCGCAAACCACCCGCTCACGGCGCGCGGGTAGATCTTCTTCCGGACCTCGTAGAGCGACTGCTCGGTGTCGGCGGCGACGACCGGGATCACCTTGCGCGCGCCGCGCGGGGCGGGCGAGCGCGCGCTCGCCTCGGGGCTCGGGCCGGGCATCGCTACTTCGCTTCCGCCACGCGGCCGGGTCCCTCCGGATGCGAGAGGCTGTAGACGTACGCGGCGAGCAGGTGCACGCGGTCCTCGCCGAGGAAGGCGCGGTGCGCGGGCATCATCATCGTGCGCCCCTCGGTGATCGTCTCGACGATGGTCGCTTCCGAGGGACCGTAGATCCAGATCCGGTCGGTGAGGTTGGGCGCGCCCACCGCGGTGTTGCCCTTCGCGTCGACGCCGTGGCAGGCGACGCAGTAGGTGGCGAAGTTCTTGCGCCCGCGCTCGGCGCGCGCCGCGTCGTGGGAAAGCCCCGAAAGCGAGCGCACGTAGTTCGCGGTGTCGAGCACGCCTTCGGGGCCCAGGGCCGGGCCGAAGGGCGGCATCACGCCGTTGCGCCCGTCGAGGATCGTGGTCCTGATCTGCTCGGGCGTGCCGCCGAAGAGCCAGTCGTCGTCGGTGAGGTTCGGAAAGCCGCGCCCGCCGCGCGCGTCCGAGGCGTGGCATTGCGTGCAGTAGGTCATGAAGAGCTTGCCGCCGATCGCGCGCGCCTCGGGATTCTTCGCCGCATCGGCGATGTCGAGGCTCGCGAACCTGCGGTAGAGCGGGCCGAACTGCGCCTCGGCGGCCTGCACCTCGTTCTCGTACTGCCCGCGCGAGCTCCAGTGCGAGGCGCCGCCCCACGTGCCCAGCCCCGGATAGATCCAGAGGTAGCCGAGCGCGAAGACGATGGTGATCCAGAAGAGCCACACCCACCACCGCGGCAGCGGGTTGTTGTATTCGTCCAGGTCCTCGTCCCACACGTGCCCGGTCTTGTCCGGGTCGCTCGCGACCTTGCGCCGGCTCATCCGCACCAGGATGAACGCGCAGAAGGCGATGCTCAGGATCGTGAGCACCGCGACGTACAGGCCCCAGAAACCGCTGGTGAAATCACTCATGATTCTCGTCGTCCTCGAGCGGCATCAGCGCCGCCCGCTCGAATTTCTCCCGGTTGCCCGGATGGAGCGCGTACGCCACGATCCCCAGGAAGCAGCCGAACGAGGCGACCGTCACGATTTCCCGGAGCAGGCCGATGTCCATGGTCACCTCGCCGCCTTGACCGACGTGCCGAGCACCTGCAGGTAGGCGATCACCGCGTCGAGCTCGGTCTTGCCCTCCAGCTCGGCCTTCGCGCCCTTGATGTCCTGCGGCGTATAGGGCACGCCCAGCATGTGCAGCACCTCGAACTTGCGCACGATGTGGCTCGCGTCCGCCGGCGACTTCGCCAGCCACGGATACGCGGGCATGTTCGATTCGGGCACCACGTCGCGCGGGTTCGTGAGGTGGATGCGGTGCCATTCGTCGCCGTAGCGCCCGCCCACGCGCGCGAGGTCCGGCCCCGTGCGCTTGCTGCCCCAGAGGAAGGGGTGGTCGTACACGCTCTCGCCCGCGACCGAGTAATGCCCGTAGCGCTCGGTCTCGGCGCGGAACGGGCGGATCATCTGCGAGTGGCAGTTGTTGCAGCCCTCGCGGATGTACACGTCGCGCCCCGTGAGCTGCAGCGCGGTGTAGGGCTTCAATCCCGTGACGGGCTCGGTGGTCGAGCGCTGGAAGAAGAGCGGCACGATCTCCACCAGCCCGCCCACGCTCACCACCAGCAGCACCAGGATGATGAGCAGGCCCGTCTTCCTTTCGATCAGGTCATGGGTGAGCTTCACGACCAGCTCCACAGCAAGGCCTTGATCGCGCCGATGAGCGCCGACAAACGCCGTTTCCAGGCGGCCGGGAGCTTGAGCGAGCGGGAAGGCTGGCGATAGGACATCGCCAACACGTCCAGCGTCCTGAATTCATGGTTCCGCTTCATTTGCAATCGCTCCCGCGCTCACGCATGGGCCGCCGCCATCGGGATGGGCGCATCCTGCGCACGCCCCGCGAGCAGCGTCTTCCCGGTGTTCCAGGACATGATCAGCATTCCGGTGAGGTAGAGGATCCCGCCCGTGAGGCGGATCGCGTAGAAGGGATAGGTCGCCTTCACGCCCTCGACGAAGCTGTAGGTGAGCGTGCCGTCGGGGCTCACGGCGCGCCACATGAGGCCCTGCATCACGCCCGCGATCCACATCGAGGCGATGTAGAAGACCACGCCCAGCGTGTGGATCCAGAAATGCACGTCGATCCACTTCGTCGAATACATCCCCTGCAGGCCAAGCAGCCTCGGCATCAGCGAGTACA
>DASUXK010000355.1:0-2067 GCA_036377935.1 Usitatibacter sp. | reverse complement strand
GGGGGACGGTGTCGAGTCGGAAGTCCTCCTCGGCGAGGTCGGTGAAGAAATGCGTGGGCACGCCGGCGAGCGGCAGGAGGTGCCGCTCGAACTCCGCCACCCCGGCGCCCGAGACCGCGAACTCGCGGCGCATCGCGATGCGCTTGCCGCGCGTCGAGACGCTGACCATGCGGGTGTTGGTGAGGTAGAGGAAGTGGGCCATCCCGGCCTAGAACTTGATCTTCGCGATCACGTCGTAGATCGGAAGGAAGATGGAGTAGAGGATACCCACGATGAGCAGGCCCAGCACGACCGTGGTGGCGGGCCCCAGCATCGCCTGCAGCCGGTCGATGCCCTCGCGCACCTGCCGGTTGTAGAAGTAGCTCACGTTGAGGAGCGCCGAGTCCAGCCCGCCGGTCGATTCGCCCACGCGCAGCATCCTCAGGACGAGCGGCGGGAAGAGCTTGGTCGCGATGAACGCCTGCGAGATGCCCTGGCCCTCGGAGATGCTGCGGCCCACGCGCTGCAGGCCTTCCTCCATCACGCGGTTGCCCACGATCTTCTCGCAGATCTGGATGCAGTCGAGCACGCTGATCCCGGAGCGGTAGAGCATCGCGAAGTAGGTCGAGAAGCGCGCGAGGATGATCTTCTGCCGGATCGCGCCCAGCACCGGCAGCTTGAGCGACAGCGCGTCGAGCGTGCGCTGCGCCGACTCGTTGGTGCGCGCGAAGACGAAGGCGCCGATCCCGGCGACGAGGGGCACGCCGACCAGCAGGTACCACCACTTCACGAAGATGTTCGAGAGCGCGACCAGCGCGGCGGTCTCCTTCGGCAGCTTGGGAACCATCGACCGGAACGCCGAGGCGAGCTGCGGCACGAGGAAGATCATCAGCACGAAGATCACCGCCACGATCACGACCAGCACGATCGTGGGATAGACGAGGGCGCGGCGCGCCTGCGCGGCGATCTCGTCCTGCCATTTGAGGTTGTCGGAGAGCTGGTCGAGCACCTCGGTGAGGTTGCCGCTCTGCTCGCCCGCGCGCACCAGAGCGACGAACACCGTGTCGAAGCAGTACGGGTGGTTCGCCATCGCCTCCGAGAGCTTGAGGCCGCCCTCGATGTCCTCGAGGAGCGCCGCGATCACCTGGCGGAAGCCGGGGTTGTCCACCGTGTCGCGCAGGTCGGTGAGCGCCTCGATGATGTTCACGCCCGCCTTGAGGAGCTGCGACAGGTGGAAGCAGAAGGCGATGAGCTCGGTGCGGGAGACGTGGCGCGTGCGCCGGGCGGTGGAGCGCTTCACCGAGTCGAACGTGACGAGGTCGAGCCCCAGGCGCTTCAGGCGCAGCTCGAGGTCGATCGCGTTCACCGCGTCGAGGTTGCCGGTGGAGATGCGCCCGTCGGCGTCGACGGCGCGGTAGGCGAAGAGCGCCACGTTCGCCGGCCTACAGCACGCGGTCGGTGAGGTCGACCACGCGCGAGATCTCCTCGAGGCTCGTCTGGCCGAGCAGCACGCGCGAGACGGCGTCCTCGGCGAGGGAGCGGAAGCCCTTCGCGCTCGCCGCCGCGCGGATCTCCCGGCCGGTCGCGCGCCGCGCGATGAGCTCGTCGATCTCGGAGTCGAGCTTGAAGAGCTCCATGATCGCGACCCGCCCCTTGTAGCCCATGTTGTCGCAGCGCGCGCAGCCCACCGCCTGGTAGACCGGCCGCTCGTCGTCGGCGTCCACGCCGAGCAGGCGCCGCGTGGCCGGATCGGGCGTGTACGGCGACTTGCAGTGCGGGCAGAGCTTGCGCATCAGGCGCTGCGCCACCACGCCGATGATGTTGCCGGCCATGATGTCGGGGAGCACGCCCAGGTCCATGAGGCGCGGGATCGCCCCGATGGACGAGTTGGTGTGGAGCGTCGAGTAGACCTGGTGGCCGGTCATCGCGGCGCGGAACGCCATCTCCGCGGTCTCCTGGTCGCGGATCTCGCCCACCAGGATCACGTCCGGGTCCTGGCGCATCATCGAGCGGATGCCCGAGGCGAAGTCGAGCTTCACCACCTCGTTCACCGAGGTCTGGCGGATCATCGCCATCGGGTATTCGACC
>DASUXK010000354.1:0-3821 GCA_036377935.1 Usitatibacter sp. | reverse complement strand
CCGAGGATGGTGGGGATCATCTGCCACACCCGCCGGATCACGTAGGCGGTCATTTCCGCGTTCCTCCTCTGTCTCGGGCCGCGATCACTTCATGGCCGCCTGCTGGGCGGCCACGTCGATGTCGAGCCATTTCCAGTTGGTGTACAGGATGGGGTGCTTCTTGTATCCCTTGACCCACGGGTACTGCAGGTGCTGGAACGTGCGCGTGACGCCGAGGCGCCACGGCGCGTAGGCGAAGAGGAGCCGCGTCATCTCGCGGTAGAGGCGGTTCCTCTCGGGGCTGTCGGGGATGGTGAGGGACTTCTCGTAGAGCCGGTCGTACTCGGGGAGCTTGAAGCGCGACTCGTTGGACTGGTTCGTGTTCGGGCCGTACAGCAGCTGCAGGAAGTTCTGCGCGTCCGGATAATCGGCGATCCACGCGCTGGAGGCGAGCTGGAAGTTGCCCACGCGCTTGTCGTTGAGCAGGTCGGCGAACTGCACCCCCACCGCCTCCATGCGGATGCCCACCGCCGCCATGCACTTCACCCACAGCTCGGCGAGCTCCCGCGCGGACTGCCCGCCGATGCTGTGCTTGTACTGGATCACCAGGGGCCGGCCATCGGGCCGCTCGCGCCAGCCGTCGCCGTCGCGGTCGATGTAGCCGAACATGTCGAGCAGCGCCTTGGCGCGCGGCGGATCGGGATCCTGCGCGTCGCTGTGGAAGGCCGGATCGTAGCCCACGACGCCGGGCGGCACGGGGCTTTGCGCGGCGATCGCCTGCCCCTTGCGGATGATCTCGATCTCCTGGTTGCGGTCGTGCGCGAGGACCATCGCGCGGCGCAGCGCGACCCGCTCCGGCGTGTAGCCCGCCACGGGGTTCTCCGGCTGGTTCGGGAGCTGCTCGCAGTTGAAGACGTCGTAGGTGATCTCGGGCTGCAGCTCGGGAAAGACGCGCACGCCCTGCGCCGCGAGCTGGGGCGCGAGGTGGCCGCCGGGGATCACCTGGTTGATGAACGCCGCGGGAAGCTCGTCGATCAGGTCGTGCTCGTGGTTGAGGAACGCCAGGTAGCGCGGCTGCTCGTCCTCGATGATGTAGATCTCGACGCGGTCCACCAGCGGCAGGCGCCTGCCCGCGAGCGCGTCGAGGGCGCGCCGGTCCCACTCGTCGCCCATGTCGGCGTAGCTCGCATCGAGCTCGAAGCCGCGGTAGGCGGGATTGCGCTCCAGCACGATCTTCGAGCGGCGCACCCATTCGCGCAGCACGTAGGGGCCGGTGCCCACGGGATGGCCCATGGTGTCCTCGCCGTAGGCCTCGATCGCCTCGCGCGCCACCGGCACGACGTTGGGCATCGCCATGAAGTACAGGAAGTTGAAGTTGGGCTCCTTCAGCTTGAAGCTGACGAGGTGGTTGCCGTGCACCTCGATGCCCTGGATCTTCGCGTCGTAGTCGAACTTCCCCTCGCGCTTCGCGCGCTCCGTGAGGGCGTCCAGGCCCAGGATGTTGTCCTGGAAGAGCCACTCGTAGGGGCTGCGGTTCGCGGGATCGCGGAAGCGCTTGATGGCGTATTCCACGTCGGTGGCGACGAGCTCCCGGCGCCGGCCCTTGAACACCGGGTCGTCCTGGAAGTAGATGCCGGGCCTGATGCGGAAGGTGTAGCGAGTGCCGCCCTCCTCGGGCGGCGGCACCGACTCCGCGACGAGCGGCACCAGCTTCGCCGGGCGCGCGAGGTAGTCGTAGGTGACGAGCGTCTCGAAGAGGTTCTCGCACACGCCGACCGAGTAGCGATCGAAGATGCGCTGCGGGTCGAAGCCGGTCTCCGCCGTCCGGAACGCCACGCGCAGCACCTTGCGCTTCGCGTCGAGCGCGGCGCGCGCTCCCGGGATGGCGACGGCGGCCGCGCCCGCGCCGAGCGCGAGCATCAGCCGCCGGCGCGCCGGCGAGCGGGGGAAGGAGCGGGAGGGCAAGGACCGGTTCTTGCGCAAAATCAGTAAATTATACGGGCAATCGCCGCCGCGCCCGCATCGCGTCAGCGCATCGCCTCGGCACGCCGCGCGAGGTCGATGTCCACGTACTTGTAGCCCTCGTGCAGGATCGGGTGCTTGCGCCATCCGAGGATCCAGGGCTGCACGAGCTGGTCGCGCTTGCGGTACGTGCCGAGCTTGAGCGGGGCGTAAGCCGCGACCAGCCGATCCATCTTGCGGAAGAGCCGGTCGCGCCCGGGGCCGGGCTTCATGCGCGAGGCCTCCTCGTAGAGCGCATCGAATTCCGCAAGCTGGAAGCAGCCGTCGTTGGAGATCGCGCAGTTGGGCCCGTAGAGGAGCTGGTAGAAGTTCATCGCGTCGGGATAATCCGCGCTCCAGCCCAGCGCCCATGTCTGCAGCAGCCCCGCCTTGGACTTCTTGCGCAGGTCGGGCCACTTCGCCACCTCGGCCTTCATGCGGATGCCGACCGCGTCCATGTCCTTCTTCCAGAGCTCGGTGAACTGGCGGTCGAGCTGCGTCGGCGTCGCGGCATAGCGGAAGACGAGCGGCGAGCCGTCGGGCATGTCGCGCCAGCCGTCGCCGTCGCGGTCGACGTAGCCGTACATGTCGAGGAGCGCCTTCGCGCGCGCGGGGTCGTACGTATCGCCCAGGTTGAACGTCGGGTCGTATCCCACCACGCCCGGCGCGACCAGCATCTGCGCCTCGATCGCCGTGCCGCTGCGGATGAGGGAGATCTCCTCCTGGGTGTCGTAGGCGAGCGAGATCGCGCGGCGCAGGGCGACCTTCTCCGGCGCGTAGCCGCCGAGGGTCGCGTCCTTCATGTTGAAGTAGAGGTACGTGACGCTCGCGTCGAGCGAGGGCATGTAGCGCACGCCGCGCTTGGCGAGCCAGGGCGCGAGCTCGCCGTTGGGCAGGCCCATGCTCTGGAACTCGTAGGGCAGGTTGATCCAGTCGATCTCGCCGCCGAGGAAGGCGAGCCAGCGCGGCTGCGACTCCTCGATGATCGAGACCTCCACGCGGTCCACGCACGGCAGGCGCTTGCCCTTCATCTCGGCGTAGAGCTGCTGCGCGAGCGGATCGTCCGCGGGCGGCTCCGCCTCGAAGTACTCCTCGCGGAAATTCGGGTTCCTCTCGAGCACGATCTTCGAGGAGCGCCGCCACTCGGCGAGCCGGAACGGGCCGGTGCCGACGGGATGCGCGCCGATGTCGTCGGCGTAGCGCTCGACCACCTCGCGCGCCTGCGCGCCCACCGTGCACATCGCGAGGATGTAGACGAACGTGTAGTCGGGCTTCGCGAGGCGGAAGCGGATCGTGTAGCGGTCGAGGACCTCGATGCCGGCGATGGGAGCGTCGTAGTCGAAGCGGCCCTCGCGCGAGGCGCTCTCCTCGGCCTGCTTCACGCCCACGATCCCTTCGATCAGCCACGCGTTGGGCGAATGGAGCCTGGGGTCGATGAGCCGCTTGAACGCGAACTCGTAGTCCTTCGCCGTGAGCTCGCGCTTGCGGCCCCCGAAGGCCGGATCGTCGTCGAAGTAGATGCCCTTGCGGATGCGCAGCGTGTAGGTGCGGCCGCCGTCGGTGATCTCGGGCAGCGCTTCGGCGGTCAGCGGCTTCAGCTTCGCCGGGCGCGCGAGCCAGTCGTAGGTGAGCGGCGGCTCGAGGATCTCCTCGATGATGCTGTTCGAGTAGAGGTCCGAGGTCGCGGCCGGATCGAAGTTGGTCTCCGCGATGAGGTACGCCACGCGGAGCACTTTCTGCGGCGCCGCGGCGTCCGCGCGGGGCACGAACGCGAGGCCCGCGAAGGCGAGGAAAAGGAGGATGGAGGAGCGCATTGAACGGCCTCGGGGCCCGGGAATTAT
>DASUXK010000353.1:0-3517 GCA_036377935.1 Usitatibacter sp. | reverse complement strand
TCCGCGAACCGCAGCGCCCCGTCCTCCAGCCGGCAAGGGATGAAGTTCATCGGCGGCGAGCCCAGAAAGCCCGCGACGAAGCGCGTGGCCGGGCGCTCGAACAGGTCGAGCGGGGCGCCCTGCTGCTCGATCACGCCGTCCTTCAGGAGCACGATCCGGTCGGCCAGGGTCATGGCCTCGATCTGGTCGTGCGTGACGTAGATCGAGGTGGTCTTCAGGCGCTGGTGCAGCTCCTTGATCTCGCTGCGCATCGCCACGCGCAGCTTGGCGTCGAGGTTGGAGAGCGGCTCGTCGAACAGGAACACTTGCGGATCGCGCACGATCGCGCGGCCCATCGCGACGCGCTGGCGCTGGCCGCCGGAGAGCTGGCGCGGATAGCGATCGAGCAATGGCGTCAGGGCGAGGATCTCGGCGGCGCGCGACACCTTGTTGTCGATGGTGGCCTGGTCCTGGCGCGCCAGCATCAGCGAGAAGGCCATGTTGCGCTCGACCGTCATGTGCGGATAGAGCGCGTAGTTCTGGAACACCATCGCGATGTCGCGATCCTTCGGCGGCAGGTCGTTGACCCGCCGCTCGCCGATGCGGATCTCGCCCGCGGTGATCTCCTCCAGGCCGGCGATCATGCGCAGCAGCGTCGACTTGCCGCAGCCCGAGGGCCCGACGAGCACGGTGAACGAGCCGTCCGGGATGTCGATGTCGACACCGTGGATGACCGCCGTCGCCCCGAAAGATTTCTTCACGCGGCGGATGTCGACGGATGCCATGATCAATTTCTCCGCAGGAACTGACGAGTGCCGTTGGTGCGCGGACGTCGCGCACGCGGCGTTCTACTCGCGCCAGGGCGAGCGGGAGCTGCGCCGCAAGGCCGCCCAGAACCTGATCGACTGGGCGCGCACGGGAAGGCCGACGTACGTCGTCGTAGAGGGGAGGAGCTGAAGCGTGGCGTCAGTCCGCATCCGCAACGTCCAGAAATACTTCGGCGGCACGCACGTGATCCGCGGCGTCGACATCGAGATCGCGGACGGCGAGTTCGCGGTGCTCGTGGGCCCGTCGGGCTGCGGCAAGTCGACGCTGCTGCGCATGGTCGCCGGCCTCGAGGAGATCTCCGGCGGCGAGATCGAGATCGGCGGGCGGGTGGTGAACGACGTCCCGCCCAAGGAGCGCGACATCGCGATGGTGTTCCAGAACTACGCGCTCTATCCGCACATGAAGGTGCGCGACAACATGGCCTTCAGCCTGGTGCTCGCCAAGCGCCCGAGGAGCGAGATCGACGCGCGCGTGGCGAAGGCCGCGGCGATCCTCGGGCTCGACGAGTTCCTCGACCGCTATCCCCGCCAGCTCTCCGGCGGGCAGCGCCAGCGCGTGGCGATGGGGCGCGCGATCGTGCGCGACCCGCAGGTGTTCCTCTTCGACGAGCCGCTGTCCAACCTCGACGCGAAGCTGCGCGTGGCGATGCGCACCGAGATCAAGGAGCTGCACCAGCGCCTGAAGACGACGTCCGTGTACGTCACGCACGACCAGATCGAGGCGATGACGATGGCCGACCAGATCGTCGTGATGCGCGACGGCGTGGTCGAGCAGCGCGGCAAGCCGCTCGAGCTCTACGACCACCCGGCGAACCTCTTCGTCGCGGGCTTCATCGGCTCGCCGGCGATGAACTTCCTCCCCGCGAAGCTGCGCCGCGCCAACGGCCGCGTCGAGGTGGAGCTCGAGGGCGGGGCGCGCGTGCCGGCGCCGCACGACGCGGCGGGCGAGGACGGCCAGCCGGTGATCTACGGCACGCGCCCCGAGCACCTCGCGCTCGCTCCTTCGGGGCAGGGACTGCCCGCCGAGGTGGTGGTGGTGGAGCCCACGGGCGCCGACACGCAGGTGTTCGCGAAGATCGGCGGGACGGAAGTCACCGCGGTCTTCCGCGAGCGGCACGAGTTTCGCGCGGGCGACAGCATCCGCCTCGCGCCGGATCACGAGCGCACGCATCTCTTCGATGCGGCGTCGGGAAAGTCGTTGAGGGCGTAACGGTCGGGTCGACAACAAGCCGAGAGGAGACATCACCATGGCGAAGTTCACGAGGCGCGATTTCCTGAAGACCACGGCGGGCGCCGCGGCCGCGGGATCGCTGGGAGTCGGCGGGACGATGTGGTCGTCGGAGGCGCTCGCGCAGGGGCACTGGAAGCCGGAGAAGGGCGCGAAGCTGCGCGTGCTGCGCTGGAAGCGGTTCGTGCAGGGCGACGAGGATCTCTGGCTCGAGAACACGAAGAAGTTCACGAAGGCGACCGGCATCGAGGTGCGCGTCGATAGCGAAGGCTGGGAGGACGTGCGGCCGAAGGCGGCGGTGGCGGCGAACGTGGGCAGCGGCCCCGACATCATCATCTCCACCTTCGAGGACGCGCACCAGTATCCCGAGAAGCTCGTGGACGTGACCGACGTCTGCGACTACCTCGGCAAGAAGTACGGCGGCTGGTACGACGTGTGCAAGGACTACTGCACCGACAAGGGCCGCTGGATCGCCGTGCCCATGGGCTGCGCCGGCAACGCGCTGGTGTACCGCAAGAGCCAGCTCGAGAAGGCGGGCATGGGCGAGTTCCCGAAGGACCTGCAGGGCTTCATGAACTACGCGAAGGCGCTGAAGGCGCAGGGCTGCCCGCCCGGATTCGCGCTCGGCAACGCCACCGGCGACGGCAACTGCTGGACGCACTGGCTGGTGTGGTCGCACGGCGGCAAGATGGTCGACCAGCACAACAACGTCGTCATCAACAGCCCCGAGACCATCGCGGCCCTGGAGTACGCGAAGGAGCTCTACTCGACGTTCGTGCCGGGCACGCTCTCCTGGCTCGACCCGAACAACAACAAGGCGTTCCTCGACGGGCAGATCGGCCTCACGTACAACGGCATCTCGATCTACTACGCCGCCAAGACCTCGCAGGACCCGAAGCTCAAGGCGCTGGCCGAGGACATTCAGCACGCCTCGATGCCGATCGGCCCCGTCGGAAGGCAGACGGAATTGAACCTCTTCTTCCCGATGATGCTGTTCAAGTACTCGAAGTACAAGAACGCGGCCAAGGCCTACCTCGCCTTCATGATGGAGCAGGCGCAATACGAGCCGTGGCAGAAGGCCGCGATCGGCTACGTCACCCAGCCGCTCAGGGCGTACGAGAAGAACTCGGTGTGGACGGAGGACCCGAAGCACACGCCGTACCGCGACGCGATGAAGATCATGCTGCCCAACGGCTACGCGGGCACCATGGGCTACGCGTCGGCGGCGACGATGGCCGACTTCGTGATGGTGAACATGGTCGCGGAAGCCGCCTCGGGCCAGCGCTCGCCGAAGGAAGCCGCCGAGCGCGCGCAGAAGCGCGCGGAGCGGTACTACAAGGTCTGACCCTTGGCCGGGGCGCCCTCGCGGCGCCCCCACCTTCACTACGGCCGGAAACACAGAGGACAAGGGGGGCCACAGAGGACACAGAGAAAGTCGAGGCGAGTGGTTCGGGGCACCGGGCATGTCGCATGGTTCGAGCGC
>DASUXK010000352.1:0-3217 GCA_036377935.1 Usitatibacter sp. | reverse complement strand
GCAGTGCATGCGGGCGAGCTCCGCGTCGCCGGCGGGGGGCGCCACGGCGAAATCGGCGGCCTCGAAGACGCCCGCCTCGAGGAGGCGCGCACGCAGGCGCGCCGACTTCCCCTGCGGGAAGCGATGGCCGGGCGGCAGCGGGATGGCGTAGGGATCGGCGTGGTACAGCGGCACGTCCCCAAGCTTACGTGAACGCGGCCCCGCGGGGCGCACGGCGCGGCCGCCGAAAACGCTATCCTAGGACCTGCCCCGGAACGCCCGCCCCGCAATGCCCTTCGCCTACTACGCCCGCCTGCCCGCGGCGAGCAAGCGCACCTATCGCCGCAGCGACGAGATCCGCCGCGTGGCGCTGCCCGATGCCGCGTCGCTGATCCCGCTCGCGCTCGCTGTCGAGCCGGCTCTCGAGAGCGCCTCGCGCGCCGCGGTGCAGGCCGCGTGCCAGGCGCTCGTGGATGCGATCAACCGCCAGCTCGGGACGCCGCCGGTGCGCGTGCGGGTGCTCGAGCGCCGCCCGGCGGATTCCGGCGGCGAGCTGCAGGGCCTCTACGAGCCCGACGAGGTCACCGGATCGACGGCCCGCATCACCGTGTGGATGCGCACCGCGCAGCGCGTGCAGGTGGTGAAGTTCCGCACGTTCCTGCGCACGCTCGTGCACGAGGCCTGCCACCACCTCGATTACGAGCTCTACAAGCTCGCCGAGACGTTCCACACCGAGGGCTTCTACGCGCGCGAGTCGGCGCTGATGCGCGAGCTGCTGGGGGAAAGCCCGGATTCCCGACGGCTCGGCAATGACGCTAGCGGGGAACCAGCGTGAGCGTGTGCTCGGCGTGGAACGACCCGGGGCGCGTCGGGATGGTGATGTAGCGCACCTCGGCCCAGCGCTTCGCGAAGCTCGCGTACCACGGCGAGAGGAAGTTGCCCGATTCGCCGGTGGACTGGATGAAGAGCGAGCGGTCGAGGTCGGCGAGGTCGTAGATGGCGCGCAGGCTGGGCGCGTGGCGATTGGCGAACGGGCGCTCCTCGTCGCGCATGAAGTAGTGGCCGACGTCGATCGAGTACGTGTCGCCCGGCGTCCCGGGCGTGATGTTGAAGAGGCGCTTCACGTAGGGCACGAAGCCGAACGGGCGCTGGTCGCCCGTGGCGTAGTGCGCCTCGCCCCAGCGCTCGATGCCGCCGTAGCGGCGCTCGAGGTCCGCGGCGGCGCGGTCGAAGGCGCGCGAGGCCATCTGCGCGCAGGTTTCCCGCGCGTTCGTGGTCACGTCGTCGCACCAGCGCGCCTCGCCGTTCTCGCCCTTCATCACCGCGATCATGAAGGTCGCGCGCATGTCCCAGGAATCGTGGAAGAGCGGGCCCAGCTCGTCGGAATAGACCAGGCGCGTGAGCTCGCGATACCAAGCCGCGAACGCGAGCGGGGCGCGCTCGTCGGCGCGCATGTCCCCGTCCCAGCCGCGCAGTTGCTCCTGCGCGTTCCTTCCGGCGTCCGTCGCGGGATGCGCCGCGAGGGCCGCCGGCAGCAGCTCGCGCGCGAGGCGCGAGACGGTGTCGGCCTGGATCGAGGCGAAGGACGCCACCGAATGCTTCGGCTTCATGGCGAGCCGCTCGCGGATGCGGTCGGATCGGTACGGCGGGAACCAGTCGAAGGTGAGGAAGGGCTTGTAGCCGGGCGGCGTGATCCGGTCGTTCGCGGTCACGATCTCTCCACCCGGCGGATCCACCACCTGCGGCATCTGCTCGAAGGGGAGGAAGCCCTGCCAGTCGTACTTCGCATCCCAGCCCGGCACGGGGATGCGGCCCATCGCCTCGTTGTCGGGTCGGCGCACGGGCACGCGGGCGGCGGCGATGAGGCCGATGTGCCCGTCGCGATCGGCGTAGACCACGTTCTGGTGCGGCGCGGTGAAGTCGCGCAGGGCCTCGACGATCGCGGCGCCGTCCTTCGCGCGGTTCATGGCGAAGCCGGCGCGGGCGGTCATGTTCTCCTCGGTGAGCCCGGCCCACGCGAGCGCGATCACGTCGCCCGCGGGCGCGGCATCGTGCGCCGCCTTCACCACGTCGGAGATCACCGGCCCGTGGCGCGTCGAGCGCACGCGGATGCGCCGCTCCTCCTGGCCCACGCGGATCACCTCGTCGCGCACCTCGAACTTCGCGGTGCCGGTCGGCGTCACGTAGCGCGAGGGATCGCCCGGCACGACGCGCTCGACGAAGAGGTCCTGCGTGTCGCTGTTGGTGGTCGTCATGGACCACGCGACCCGGTCGTTGCGGCCGAGCACGATGAAGGGAATGCCCGGGAGCGTGCCGCCCACCACGTTGCCCTGCGGCGTGCAGACGTGGACGAGATACCACAGCGACGGCGCCTGCAGGCCGAGGTGCGGATCGTTCGCGAGAAGCGGCTTGCCGGTCACCGTGCGCGCGCCGGAGAGCGCCCAGTTGTTGGACCCGATCGATTCGCCCGGCTGCGGATACTCGGCGAGGAGCGCGTCGACCTGCGGCGCGGCCTCGGCATAGAGCGTGCGGAAATCGGGAAGCGGCGGCTCCTTTTCCCCGGGATAGGGCGGCAGGAATTCGGCGGCGCGCTCGGGACCGAGCTTCGCGGCGAAACGCAGGCGCGCGAGCTCGAGGCGCCAGTTGCCCGAGAGGTCCCACGCCATCACGAGGAGCCAGCCGACCGTGTCCGCGGGCTTCCACGGCGCGGGCTCGATGCCGAACACCTGGAAGCCGATGGGCAGGGCGGGCTTCGATGCGAGGAAGGCATTCACGCCGTCGGCGTAGGCCTGCAGGTTCGCCCTCGTGGCCGGGTCGAGCCGCTCGACGATGCGCTCGGACATGCGCGCCATCCCCAGCGTGCGCATGAGCTTGTCCACCTCGAACGCGCGCTCGCCGAGGAATTCCGAGAGCCGCCCTTGCGCGACGCGTCGCTGGAATTCCATCTGCCACAGCCGATCCTGCGCGTGCGCGTAGCCCACCGCGAACCAGCCGTCGCGCTCGCTCGCCGCGAAGATGTGCGGCACGCCCTCCTTGTCGCGCACGATGCGCGCCTGCGCGCCGATCCCCACCGCCTTCGCCGTCCCATCGAGCTGCGGCAACGATCGCGCGAGCCACGCCCACCCGCCCACCGCGGCAAGCGCGAGCAGCAGCACGATGGCAATGAGGATGCGCAGCGCGAGCTTCATGGAAAGACGAAAACCGGGGACAGACCACATTTTCTAAAGGACGAAACGGA
>DASUXK010000351.1:0-2759 GCA_036377935.1 Usitatibacter sp. | reverse complement strand
CGAACCCGGCGACGTCCACCGGGTGGGCGGGCCCGGCGCGCGGCGCGGTTCGGCGCCGCGACCCGTCTTCCATCAGGCTGCCGTAGCCCACGACGAGCTGCGGGCGCGAGGCATCGGCCGGGGGATGGCAGTGCGCCGGCGCGAGCGTGGGTTGCGGCGGCGTCGCGCAGGCGCACGGCAATGCGGCGAGCGACAGGAAGATCGAAAGGCGGGCCTCGGTCATGGCATCGGGATCGCGTTCACGATCGACATTGTTCCAGAACTAACGGGCAGGAGTAGGCTAGGGCCACTCGCGGCCGCACGGCCCGAGGCCCCAACCCCAAGAGGAGAATCGAATGGCACGCCCCCGCTGGATTCTCGCGATCCTCGCCTTGCTCGTTCCCGCCACCGCGGCCGCGGACCGTTGCGCCGACGTGTTGAAGCGCATCGGCCCGAGCCTCGCGGACGTCACCTGCTTCGAAAGCACGGACCTCACCACCAATAATCCCCAGACCACGCCGCCCGACGACTCGATCCCCACGCTGCCCACCGGCGCCTTCACGCCGCGCAAGGACCGGGACACCATCGCGCCGAGCGCGGGCCATCGCACGCCGATTACCCACGCCGTTCCCGGCGTGCAGATCGACGCGCGCATCGCTTCCGACCCCACGGGACAGGCGCGCTTCCTCCTGCGGCTCCCGGACGACTGGAACGGCCGGCTCGCCGTCGCCGGCGCCTCCGGCACGCGCAGCGAGTTCAACGGCGACTTCGCGTGGAGCGACTACGTGGTGCAGAAGGGATACGCGTACGCCTCGCAGAACAAGGGCGTGCTCAACCTCTACATCTCGAATGCCGCCGACCCGCTCGCCTGCCGGCTGAACCCCTCGTTCCCGCTCTACGTGCACTTCTACGACAACGACGACGGCCAGCCCTTCAGCCGCTGGGCGAAGTACATGATCACGGCCGCGGAGCTCGCGCGCGACGGGGTGAAGGGCGCGTACGGAAGGCCGCCGAAGTACACGTACGCCGTGGGCACCTCGAACGGCGGCTACCAGGTGCGCCGCGCCGTCGAGCTCGCGCCGAAGCTCTTCGACGGCGGCGTGGATTGGGAGGGCACGTTCGTCGATCCGACGGGGCCGAACATCCTCACCGACCTGCCGCCGGCGGTGCTCAACTTCCCGGATTACGTCGCGAGTGGATTCAACGCCGACAGCACCGCGGCGCGCAACATCCGGGCCGCCGGCTACCCGCCGGACCTCATCGGCGGCGTGAACGGCTCGATGTGGGGCAACTATTGGGCGTCGTTCTGGGAAGTGACGCAATGCCAGTGGCAGAAGCGTCTCGATCCCACGTACGACACGTACGGCCCGCCGCCCGGGCTCAACACGGCGCTGTACAACTACTTCGCCCGGCTCTCGGCCTCGGACGTCGGCGCGCAGCTCGCGAGCTTCGAGACGACCGGCGACATCCAGGCGCCGCTCATCACCGTCGCGGGAACGATGGATGCGCTGCTGCCGATCGACCACCATGCGCGGGCTTATGCGCGCAACGTGGCCGCGGCGCTGGCCGGCGCGCACGGGCGGGTGCCGCAATACCGTCTATATGAAGTGCAGAACGGCAACCACATCGAGACGTACAAGGACACGTTCCCGCAGCTCGAGCTCATCATGCCGCACGCGCAGCGCGCGTTCGACCTGATGGTGGAGCATGTCGAGCAGCGGGTGGCGCTGCCCGCGAGCCAGTGCATTCCGCACGGGGGCGCGATTTCGGCTTCGCCCACGCAGCCGGGGCATTGCGCGAACCTGTTCGAGCCTTAGCCGCCTTCGCCATCGTCCGCGCCCTGGGAGCGGGAGCTCCCGGGGCGTTTTCGTTGTCGTGATGCGGTTCGTTGACGTTCGTTAGGGGATGGGAAGAGAATCCGCCCAGCGGTCATCGGTGTCGCAGAACGCAATGCATGATCCGATGGGGCTGTTGGGCTTGGGTTTGGCTATATCGGACGATCCGGCATTATCAGAAACCCACTAATTCAAGTTAGACCGCATCATCAGCGCGGTTGGAAACAGCATCGCAGGAGGACCAGCGTGCCTCTGTTCATGGTTATCGAGCGCTATCGCAATGGGGATGCCGCGCCTGTGTATCGCCGGTTCAAGGAGCGAGGTCGGATGGCGCCCGAAGGTCTTACGTACATCTCCAGTTGGGTCGAAGAGAACCTGGGCACGTGTTACCAACTCATGGAAACATCCGATCGGGCGCTCCTGGACGAATGGATGAGTCACTGGAATGACCTGGTTGAGTTTGAGGTCCATTCAGTCATAACGTCGCAGGAGGCGGCGCAACGGGCCGCGCGAGTGGAGGCGTGATGCGGTCTAACAACGCGTTGGAGCGGACCGGGGAACAGCGGGGGCCGCGTCTGGCCGCGGCATGGTCATCGTGGCCGGCCGCTCAACTCGGTCGTTAGAGGGCAAAGATGTGCTGGAGCGTGTTTTTGGCGTCGGATCGTCCGTTGAAGCTCATCGCGTGGAACCCGAAAGCGCCAGCTTTCTCGGCGGCCGCGCCAGAGCTAAGGGACGAACCTGTCCGCGCCCAGTTCGAACGAAAGCACATGGTGGTGTTGGGGTCACATACACAATGTGGCTGTGGCTTTCTCGACGAAGACGACGGGTCCGATGACCCACGCCGCGACACAATCGACCGACTCGTCACGTACCTCGAACAGGCGTTGGCGGAATCACCGGAGCTCGAGATGTTTGTGTGTTGGGAAGGTGGCGAGCGGGATCAAC
>DASUXK010000350.1:0-3520 GCA_036377935.1 Usitatibacter sp. | reverse complement strand
GCTGGTCCTTGCGCGCGTAGGCGAGGTAGGGCACCAGCGCCGTCAGCCGCGCGGCGCCCGCGTCGCGCAGCGACCCGAGGAAGAAGAGCAGCCGCACGAGCTTGTCGTTGGCGCTCGCCCCCGCCTCGCCGTGCAGCGAGTGCAGCACGAAGACGTCGCGCCCGCGCACGCTCGTGAGCGCCCTCGCCTTGTGCTCCCCGTCCTCGAACTCGCGCTCCTCGTGGGCGGCGAGCGCGAGCCCCGCGGTGCGCGCCGTCCCTTCGCCCAGCGCGCGGCTCGCGCCCAGCGCGAAGAGCATCGGATCGGCGCGCCCTACCATTCGCGCGCCGAGGGAAGGCGCTCGCCCCGGGGCATCGTCAGCCGCTCCACGCGCCCGCGAACTCGTCGAGGAAGCGCTCGAGGCGCCCCGCCTCGAGGCGGTCGATGCCGCCCGCGGCCGCGCGCCCGCCGCCCGAACCGTAGCGCCGGCAGAACTCCGCCGCGGTCGGCCCGCCGCCCTGCGGCGCGCGCACGCTCACGACGTACGCGTCGCCGTCGAGCGGCACGAGCACCGCATGGGCGCGCGCCGGCTGCTCGGTGGCGAGGCGGTTGGCGAAGGTGCCGATCACGCGCCGGCTCCACGGCGCCTCCGGGAGCACGTACGCGTCCGCGGCGCTCGCCGAAAGCGCGGGCGCGAGGGATGCCGCGTGCTCGAGATCCGCGCGGCGCTGCGCGGCGAGGCGCCGGACCACCGGCTCCTTCGCGATCATCTCGAAGGGATCGGCGTACGCGCTCACGATGCGGTAGAGCTCGCGCGGCGCCACCAGCACGTCCGCCGTCGAAGCGCCGTAGGCGTTGTAGTTGAGGTGCGTGCCGAGCTCGCGCAGCTCGCCCAATCGACCGGCATCGAGCGCGAGCGGTGCGGCGAGCTTGCGGGCCGTTTCCTCCAGGTTGTCGCCGAACGCGCCCACCGCCGCCCAGGCGCGGAACCGCCCCCCCAGGTGCCGGTCGATGATCGCGCTCGTGCAGGTGCCGCGCGCCGTGTCGATCGCCGCCTCCAGGCCCGGATGGCGCGGGATCTCGCCCGGTTCGTGGTGATCGAACCAGCGCACGCGCGCGCCGCGCTCGAGCAGCGCGAGGAGCGCCGCGCGGTTGCGGTCCAGCGAGATGTCGAGCACCGTCACCACGTCGCCGTTCGCGGCCGGCACCGTCTCGAGGAGCGCGATGTCGCGCTTGAGGCCCGTGACGAGCTCCGAATCCAGCGGGTCGGCGAGGCGCAGCTGGTGCAGCGCGCAGATGCCGTCGGCGTCGCCGTTGAAGACGTCGAAGGAGCGCATGGCTTCAGTGCCGCACGGGATGCAGGCGCTTGGTGACGGCGCGGCACGCCTCGCGCATCGCCGCCTCGTCGTCCGTATCGAACGCCACCACGTGGCACGCCTCGTCGCGGCCGAACGCTTCCGCGCGCTCGCCCTGCAGGCGCAGCACCGCGAGGCCCGCCTCGGAGGGGTCGCGGCCCTCGGCCGCACGCCGCGCGATGCGGCTGCGCAGCACCGCGTCGGGCGCGGCGCAATCGGCGATCGTGAACGAGGCGCCCGCGGCGCTCGCGAGCGCGCGGAACGCGTCGCGGTCGGCGCGGCGCAGGAAGGTCGCGTCCACGATCGCGGGATGGCCCGAGGCGAGCGGCCACGAGGCGAGCTCCGCGAGCCGCGCGTAGGTGAGCCGGTCCTCGCGCGAGGAGTAGAGCCCGCCGCCGGGCGGCGAGGCGCTCGCCTGCGTCGCCGCGAGTCCGTGGCGGCGCTTGCGCTCGATGTCGGAGCGCACGCGCACGGCGCCGAAGGCCTCGAGGAGCCGCTGCGAGACCCACGTCTTGCCCGAGCCCGAAAGGCCGTGCATCAGGATGAGCGCGGGCCGCGTGCGATGCGCGAGGCGCCGGGCGAGCGCGAGGCTCGCCGCGAGCTCGCGCCGCGCCGCTTCGCGCGCCTGTCCGTCCACGCCTTCCTGGCGCTCGCGGATGCACGCCACCTTCGCGCGCACCATGGCGCGATACACCGCGTAGAAGCGCAGCAGGCGCACGCCCGGATAGTCGCCGGTCTCCTCGAGCCATCGGTTCAGGAAGCGCGCGGCGAGGCCCGAGAGGCCGCGCCGCTCGAGGTCCATGACGGTGAAGGCGACCTCGCTCATCACGTCGATCCAGCGCAGCCGGGGATCGAACTCGAGCGCGTCGAAGGGGACGGGATTGCCGTCGATCCGCACGACGTTGCCCAGGTGCAGGTCGCCGTGGCATTCGCGCACGAAGCCGTCGCTGCGGCGCTCGGCCATGAGCGGCGCGATCGCGTGATGCTCGGCGAGCGTCCATTCGCGAAGATCGTCGAGCAGGGCGAGGTGCGTGGCTTCGGCATCCCGCCGCTCGATGTCGTGGAAGTTGTCGAGCGCGTCGGCGAGCGCGCGCTCCGGCGTGCCGAACCCGCCCTGCGCGTCCGCGCGGGCCGCCTGCCCATGGAAGCGGGCGACGACGCTCGCCAGCGCGTCGACATCGGCCACGCCGAGCCGGCCGGCGGCGGCGAGACGGTCGAAGAGGAGCGCCTGGTCGAAGCGGCGCATGTGCACCGCGTACTCGAGGGGCGGGCCCGACCCGCCGACGACGGGAGCCGCGGGGCTTCCGCCGATCGGCACCACGTCCAGGTAGAGCCGCGGGGCGGTGCGGCGGTTCAGTCGCAGCTCCTCCTCGCAATCGCGGCGGCGCGCCTCGAGCGTCGTGAAATCGAGGAACGGGAGGGCGACGGGCTTGCGGATCTTGTAGGCGTGCTCGCCGGCGAGAAGGACGTACGAGATGTGCGTCTCCACCACCTCCACGCGGCCGGCCGGATGCGGCCAGGCGTCGCGCGCGCGCAGCGCCTCGACGAGCGTCCTCGTGCGATCGGCCGCGCCGGGAGCACGCCGCGCGGGCGCCGTCGCGGAAATCGTCGTCGAGTCCATCGATCCCCCTCTCGATCCCACGGTACGCGGGGGCCGTCGGCGCCGCTTGATCCCGGTCAACCGCGGCCGGGCGCCGCGTCCCAGAATGGATTGGACAACCCTGCGAGGCGAACATGCCCTTCCGCGACCGCATCGATGCCGCCCGCCGGCTGGCGAAGGGACTCGAACGTTACGCGAAGGACCGGCCGGTCGTCCTCGCCGTGCCGCGCGGCGCCGTGCCCATGGGCGAGGCCATCGCGCAGGCGTTGGGCGGCGACCTCGAGGTGGTCCTCGTGCGCAAGCTGCGCGCGCCGTACAACCCCGAATTCGCGGTGGGGTCCATCGACGAGGGCGGCTGGAGCTACATCGCGCCCTACGCCGAAGCCGCGGGAGCCGACGCGCCCTACCTCGAGCGCGAGAAGCGCGAGCAGCTCGAGACGCTGCGCGCGCGGCGCGCCTCCTACACCCCGGGCCGCGAGCCCCTGCCCCTCGAAGGCCGCGTCGCCATCGTCGTGGACGACGGCCTCGCCACCGGCGCGACCATGGTGGCCGCGCTGCACGGGATCGCCGCGCGCAAGCCGAAGCG
>DASUXK010000349.1:0-3641 GCA_036377935.1 Usitatibacter sp. | reverse complement strand
CTGCTCATGCGCCACTCGATCAGGACCGAACGGCTCGCGCGCCGAGGCACCGTGGTGCGCACGGAATACTCCGTGGATTTCCTCTCGCAGGTCCGCGTGGACGATTGCATGAGCCGCGAGGTGGTGACGCTGCGCGGCGACGAGCCTCTCGAGGCGGCGCGCGCGCGGCTGCAGGCCGGGCTCGAGGGGCTCACGCACCAGGGCTTCCCGGTGCTCGATGCGAAAGGGCTGCTGCTCGGCGTCGTGACGCGCCGCGACATCCTGGCGGCCGAGCATGCGGGCGATGTCCTCGTGCGCCGCATCATCCGGCGCTCGCCCGCGGTCGTCTTCGCCGACAACACGCTGCGCGAAGCGGCGGACCACATGGTGCGAGAGCGCGTGGGTCGGCTTCCCGTGGTCGATCGCGATGCGCCGCGCCGCGTGATCGGCATCGTCTCCCGCAGCGACCTGCTCGCCGCGCACGAGCCGCGGCTCGCCGCCGCGCACGAGGCCGAGGGCGGCCTGCGGCTCGATCGGGCGCCTTGGTAGCGTTCGACGCGGCGCCGTGGGCGCCGAAAATGAAAGTCGCGACATTGCTCGCAGTCACGGTGTGCGCCGCGATCCTCGGCTCGTCGTGGGGCGCGCTCCCGGGCAAGGCGATGGCCCTGGCCGGCTGGATGTACCTGCTGGTGGTGTTGCCGCCGCTCGCGGTCGCGATCGCGCTCTTGTTCGTGGTCCGCGGCTACGAGCTGCACGCCGACCGCCTCGAGGTCCGGCGCCTGCTCTGGTCCACGCGCGTGCCGCTCGATGGGCTCGAGCGCGCGTGGCACGACCCGCGAGCGATGGATCGCTCGATGCGGCTCCTCGGCAACAGCGGCCTCTTTTCCATCAGCGGGTTGTTCCAGGGACGCGAGCTCGGGCGGTACCGCGCGTTCGTGACCCATCCGCGGCAGGCGGTCGTGCTGCGCGCCGGGAGGCGCACGGTCGTGATCTCGCCCGCGGATCCGCAGGCTTTCCTCGATGCGCTCGCGCGGCGCGATCCTTCGATGGCGCGGGGGAAACCGTAGCGTCCGACGCTTCGGAGGGCGCCGCTCAGCGCGCCTTCACCCGCGCCCAGGTGGCATCGTCGATGCGGTAGTGCGGGAAGCGCTTGCGGAATTCGTCGAGCGCGCGATCGGCCTCTTCGTCGCGGCCTTCGGCGCGCAGCTTCGCGATTCGCTCGAGCTCGGCATGGGGGTCGTGGGCCTTCGCCATCACGTCGGCGGTGGCACCTGCGGCCTCGCGCTTGGCCGCGGCTTTCGGGGTGGGCGCGAGCTGTGCGGCGACCGGAGGGGCGGTGGGCGCTTCGGCCGGCGCGGCGGGCGGCGGGGCGGCCGGCGCAGGTGCTGCACGCAGCGCTTCCGGCGCGGCGGGCGCCGCCATCTCCACGCCGGGCTTCTCGTTCCGCATCTCGAGCGTGACGCCGATCGCGAGCATGAGCACCGCCGCGAGGGACACGGGCACGCCCCAGCGGCGCGCGAGGGAGGGGCGGGTGACGGAACGGCGCGCGGCGGAGAGGATCGCCGCGTCGAGCGCGGGCGGCGGCTCCTCCTTCGCGAGCGCGCGGTAGGCGCGCTCCAGCTTGTCGTCGGGGTCAGTCATCGCCGATCGCTTCCCGCAGCTTGCGGATGGCGTAGCGCAGCCGGCTCTTGGCCGCTTCCATGTTCGTTCCCGTCGCCGACGCGATCTGCGCCGCGGTGAGCTCGCCTTCGATGTGAAGCAGGAAGGCCTCGCGCTGGGCGAGCGGCAGCGCCGCGAGAGCCGCTGCGAGCCGCGCGCCCGTCTGCGACGCTTCCAGCATCCGTTCCGGTTCGGCCTCGGGGCCCGCGACCGGTTCCGGCGGGTCGTCGTCCTCGCCATCGCCGTCCAGCGACACGAGCGCGAGCCCGCGCGTGCGCCAGTGGTCGACGAGCCGGTTGTGCGCGATGGCGTAGAGCCACGTCGTGAACTTCGCCCGCGGCTGCCAGCTCGCGCGCGCGCCGATCACCTTCATCCAGATCTCCTGCGCGAGCTCCTCCGCCTCGCCCGCGCTCTTCACGGAGCGCAGCACGAAGCGGTAGAGCGGACCCTTGTGGCGCGCGTAGAGCGACTCGAAGGCGCGCGCGTCGCCTCCCGCGTACGAGAGCATGAGCTGTTCGTCGGCCGGCTCCATTCCCGCACAGTGTACGGGGGACGGCCGCGCGAGGGCGACCGCGGCCATTCAGCAGGGATCGGGGACGAACCCGGCGGGAAACGGATGCGGATCGCGCGGGTGGCCGAGCGGCGCGGAGGGAGCGGCCTGCGCGCGCTTCGCGCGGCTCGCGTCCATCTCCGCCTTCGCCTCGGGCGCGACCTGCTCCATCGGCGCAGGCGGCGGCGCGGCGCGGCGGAAGAGCGCGACGCCGATCACGCCCACGTTCGCGGGCCGCCCCGTGCGCCCCGCATACGAATCGCCGAGCGAGGTGAAGTAGAACGCGGCGACGTCGTCGAGGCTCTTGCGCCATCCCGAAACTTCCACGCGGCGCCATGGCGCGAGCACGTAGCCGCCCTGGTCCGCTCGAGCGGTCTGCCCGCTCAGCACATTCACGCCGTCGACCGACACCACGGCGAGCAGGTCCCCGCCCGCGCGGTTGCGGAGGGCGAGGCGGTATTCGTGCCCCGGCTCGCCCACGACGTACGCGCGGCCCTCGTGCCAGTGCACCGCGAGCACGCGCCCCGTGGCGCGATCCTCGACCTGCAGATCCGCGAGCCGCCCCGTCGCGTGCGCGCACGCGGCGCTCGCGCAGAGCGCGAGGGCTGCAACTATCGTCCCCACCTTCATGACTTCTCTCCTTTCGGGTATCCAAGCGGAAGCACGAGAGTGGAAACGCAGCGCGCCCCGAAAAGGGTCGAGGCAAGGCTGCGATAATCCCGGCATGTCCCTGCGCATCGCCATCAACGGCGCCGGCGTCGCCGGTCCGGCCCTCGCCTGGTGGCTGCGCCGCGCCGGGAACGACGTGCTGCTGGTGGAGCGGGCGCCGCGGCCGCGGACGGGGGGCTACGTGATCGACTTCTGGGGCCTGGGCTACGACATCGCGGAGAAGATGGGCCTCGTCCCGGAGATCCGCGCGATGGGCTACCAGGTGCGCGAGGTCCGGTTCGTCGATGGCGAGGGCCGGGCGCGCGGCGGGTTTTCGGTGGACGTGTTCTCGCGCCTCACGATGGACCGCTTCACGAGCGTGCGCCGTTCGGACATCTCGGCGGCGATCCTCGGGGCGCTCGATCCGGGCGTCGAGACGATCTTCGACGACTCGATCGCGTCGATCGAGGACATGGGCGGGAGCGTGCGCATTGCGTTCGATCGCGCGCCCGCGCGCGAGGTCGATCTCGTGATCGGCGCCGACGGCCTGCATTCGCGCGTGCGCGCCCTCGCCTTCGGGCCCGAGGAGCGCTTCGAGGTCCCGCTCGGCTACCACGTCGCCGCGTTCGAGGCCGAGGGCTACCGGCCGCGCGACGACCTCGTGTACGTGAGCCACGCGATCCCGGGCCGGCAGGTCTCGCGCTTCACGATGCGCGACGACCGCACGCTCTTCCTCTTCGTGCTGCGCGACGAATACCTCCAGGGCGCCGGCCTCGGGAGCGACGCGGAAAGAAAGGCGACGCTC
>DASUXK010000348.1:0-12235 GCA_036377935.1 Usitatibacter sp. | reverse complement strand
GTCCAGGTAGGCGACGAACTCGGCCTTCTTCGCCTGCCAGTCGATGCCCATCTTGTCCATCAGCAGCTCGGTGGGCGAGGCGTGCCAGTGCGACTGCACGATCTTGTACGGGTGCGCGCCGCAGGCGAGCGCGGCGAACTGGCAGTCGGCGAGGATCGGCAGCTCGTAGCCCTTGCCGGCGGCTCTTCCGATCCACTGGTTCTTGTCCAGCGTGGTGATGCAGCCGGTGTCGTGGCCGATCATGATGTCGGCCTGCGCCTCCTCGACCGCCACCTTCACCTTGCGGTCGATGGCGAAGGAGCGCGTGAACTCGCGCTCCGAGATGATGTGGCGGAAGCCGAAGCCGCAGCAGTCGTACCAGGTCGAGTAGTCGATCACCTTCGCGCCGAGGGTCTCCATGATCCCGGTGGACACCGCGACGCGGTTGCCGTCCATCACGGTGTCGTCGTAGATCACGTCCTGCGGCACCATCTTGTACACGTGGCACGCAGGGTGGATCGTCGCGCGGATGTTGCTGCAATCCACCTCCTGGTAGTTCTTTATCTTCTCGCGCATCACGTGGACCCACTCCGAGTAGTGCACGACCTCCTCGGGGATGAGGAGCTTGCCGTCGACGAGGCGCCCGAGCTTGGCGAGGATCTTCTTCACCTTCTCGCGCAGCGGCGCCGATTGCAGCAGGTAGGCGCGCACCTCCTTGTAGTTGCCGAACGAGGTGCCGCAGTGCACGAGCGGGTAGTAGTAGGACTCCGGCAGCCCCTGCGCCTTGGCCGAGACGTAGGCCTGGTGGAAGTTGCGCAGGAACACCGCCGCGAGACTCTCCAGGTTGCCGATGCCCGAGCCGTGGTAGTTCCACGCCGTGCACGAGGTCTGGTCGGTCTCGTCGAGGTACTCGATCCCCATCTTGTTCATGAGCCAGAGGAGCGAGGTGGGGTAGCCCGGGATGTTGCCGCACTGGCCGCAGGACTTGTGGTGCCAGAGGCGCTTGGTGGGGATCTTCTTCTCCCAGCCGTAGATCGTGCGCGCGATCACGGGCTCGTTCTCGTCGCGCACGCGGTGCACGACGATCTCGCCTTCCTTCTCGAGCTGCCACATGATGTCGCGCACGTCCTGCACGCGGTCCTTCTGCGTGAGGAGCGAGCGCTTGTCGATCTTCTGCTCCACCCAGGCGGTCGCGACCTGCGCCTCGGCCGGGGTGAGCTTCGAATCCTGCCATTCCGGCCCGTGGCCGGTGAACCTTTCGCCTGTCGTCATTTTCTCCTCCTGCTGCGCTGCGCCGCGGGCTACGGCCGATCAAGCCTCGTCCTGCTCGTCGAGGAAGTCCTGCCAGTCCTCGCGCTTCTCGTCCATGATGTCGGTGATGACGTCGTACAGGTTCTCGTCGATCGTCTCGAGCTGCTGCAGCACGCCCGTCATCTCCCAGATCGTGTAGAGCTCGATCGAGGTCTTGAGGTTGACCTCCCACGCGGTGGCCGTCGTGTTGAGCGTGGGCATGGGGATCGCGCGCCGCAGGAGCTTGAGCGGCGCGTCGACCTTCGAGATGTTCGGCCCCCAGTCGGCGAAATGATCCTTGTTGATCATGTCGGGCGCGAGCTGGTTGCCGGTGGAGATGAGCTTGAGCATCACGCGCGAGAAGGGACGCAGCACGTTCCTCGCGCTCTCCATGTTGTGCTTGATGGCGGTCTCGCGCATCAGCATCACGAGGCCGCCCGGGGAGTTGCCGAAGGGGCAGCGCGCCGCGCAGGTGTAGCACTGGGCGCAAGCCCAGATCTTCTCTTGCATCGCGTCGTAGATCCCCTCGAGGTTCTCGGTCCACAGCAGCTGGACGATCTCGCGCGGGCTGAAGTCGTAGTAGTGCGCGGCGGGACAGGTCGCCGTGCAGATGCCGCAGTTGAGGCACCCGTTCAGCTCGTGGTCGTAGCGAAGGTCCGACTGCAGGTCCTTGAAGATCTGCTCGAGCTTCGCCTGCGGGACCGGCGGCTTCTCCGAGACGGGATCGCCGATGTGCTCCTGGACTCGCGTTCCGGCGGCGGGGTGGGACATGGCGCCCTCCTCAGTAGGTCATCACCTTGCAGTCGCCCTCCATCACCTCCTCGATGAGGTGGGCGCCGCCGACGATGCCCGCGCATTCCGGGATGAGGTCGTCCTTGGTCATGTCGAAGAGGTCGAGGTTGGGCGAGCAGCAGTAGAACTTCGCGCCCGCCTCGTGCGCGTCCTTGATGAAGTCGTACACCGTCTTGGGGGAGCCGGGCTTGACCGTGAGCTTCTCGGCCACGCCTTTCTTCATCAGGCGCCCGGCGGTGGCGGTGCAGATCACCTCCACCTCGTACTCCATCGCGGCCGCGACCGACGCCTGGAACAGCGGCGCGCCCAGCTCCTCGCCGTTGCGCGGGTCGGTATTGGCCATCACGATCACCAGCTTCTTCGCCATCGGCGCTCCCCCGTGGAATCGCGTGCTGTAACAGCGCACGCTAATATGAGTAATCGCTAATATATACCGGAATCCCGGCAACGCAAGGGGTTTTCGCGGGCTACTCGGCGCGGCGCACCGGGATGGCGCGCAGGCCCTTCGCCGGGTCCATCCAGCGGCAGGCGCGCACGAGCCCCGTCATGATCGGGACCAGCGCATCCTCCAGCGTACGCTGGTTCGCTCGCAGCGCGGCGAGGCCGGACTGGAGCGACTCGGGCTCGGGCGTCTCCTCGAACTCCATGATGAGGTCCTCGACCATCGCGACCTTGAGGCCCGGGTGGCCGCGGAAGCCGAAGACGCGCTCGCCCAGCTGCCACAACGCGGCATCGCCCGCGTCGTCCTCGGCGAGCACGACCGCCTCGCCCGGTAGCTTCGTCCGGTCGCGCCCGTAGACGGCGAGCGGGTATTCGGCGGGCAGGTAGCCCAGGAGCGCATCGTCGCGCACGCGGCGCGCCTTGCCCACGCGGAATTCCAGCGGCGCCGGCTCGCTCGCGCCCCCGGCGGCGATCGCCACGATCTGCTCGCCCAGGCCGATGCCCACCAGCGGCCAGCCGCGCGCGAGGCAGGACTTCGCCAGCGCGATCTCGGGCGCGAGCGTCGGCAGGTCGCGCTCGCCCGCCGCGCCCCACGGGCCGCCGCCGAGGAGGATCAATCCGTCCTGCGTGGTGCCGGCGAGGGGCAGCGCCCCGTCGGTGGCGAACGGGCGGTTGTAGCGGAAGCGCACGCCGCGGCCCTCGAGGTGGTCCTCGATGAGGCCCAGGTACTCAGCCGACGTGTGCTGGACGACCTGAACGGTTCGCATGGCCGGTGGCGGCTTCGAGCGCCGCGGCGAAGTCGCCGGGCGCGGCGGTGAGCAGGCCCACGCGGGCTTGCGCGAAGAAGGTCTCGACGGCCGCGCGCAGCTCGTGCACCGCCACGCCGCGCAGGGCGGCCTCGAGGTCGAGCACGGTGCGCGGGGGCGTCACGAAGAAATCGCCGGTGAGGAGCGCCTCGCGGATGCGGTCGTTGCGCGCGCCCTCCAGGCGCACGTACGCGGTGATCGTGCCGCCGGGGCCGCTGTGCGTCCCGCTCCTCATGTCGCCCTCGATGCGCGCCTCGTCGATCTCGTGCACGAAGTCGTCGGTGCCGATCTCCGCGTCGTGGATCCGATCGGCGAGCGCTTCCTCGTCCGCGGCGATGCTCCCCCGGCGCGGCTCGATGCCCAGGCGCGCCGCGAATCCCTCGAGGAGCGCCTGCTGCACGCGCTCGAGGGGCGGCGCCTCGCCGAGGAGCTCCTTGAGCGTGACGACGCGCTGGGCCGCGGAGTCGAGCCCGCGCTTCGCGAGCTTCGCTTCGGGGACGCGAAGGGCCGCGAGCATGCGCGCCGGGTCGAGATCCACGAGCACCGTGCCCTGGTAGAAGAGCGTGTCGCCGTCGAAGAAGCCGCCCGTGCCCGAGAGCTTGCGGCCCTCGACCTCGATGTCGTTGCGCGGCCGGTAGCGCGCGTCGATGCCGAGGGTGGCGAGGCCCGCGGCGGCCGCCTCGCAGATCTCGCGGGCGAGGTCGCCGAGCGAGGCGATGCCGAGGGTGGACCGGTCGAACACCAGCGACCAGCCGAGCTGCCCCTCGTCGAAATAGATCGCCCCGCCGCCCGTGATGCGGCGCACGAGCCCGATGCCGTTCGCACGGCAGTGCTCGACCCGCACCTCGCGCGAGAGCGACTGGTGGCGCCCCACCAGCGCCGTGGGCGGAAAGCGCAGGAAGCGGATCGTGTCCGGAATCGCGCCGCTCCTCCGCCCCTCGATGAGCGCCTGGTCGAACGCGATCTGCCGCCTTCCCTCCCGAACACCCGTATCTATGACGCGGAAAACCGGGGACAGACCACATTTTCCAAAGCGCGAAACCGCCCCTGCGCTTGCTGGTTCACGCTTTGGAAAATGTGGTCTGTCCCCGGTTTTCATCGCTTCGCTTCGACGATCTTCAGCTGGCGGCGGATCTTGCGGAGATCCGTCTTGTTCGGCGCGAAGGGGTAGCTCGCGATGTTCGAGGGCGGGGAGTCGCCGTAGGGGCGGTCGCAGGCCGAGACGTCGTCGGCGAACTTGCCCGGGCAGCCCGAGGTGCGGAAGGCGGTGCCGGCGTCGATGATCGCGTCCAGCTCGGATTGCGGCAGGCCGTAGTCGATCACGCGCCCTTTCTCGTCGAACTTCATGTGCTCCACGCGCACGCCCCGGTAGTCGATGAGGTAGCGCGCGAGCTGCACGCGGCGCCACTGGTCGCGCGGCGTGGCGGGCAGGTGGTCCATGAGCGAGCCCTGCTCGGGGAAGAAGCAGAAGAGGTGGCTGTGGCCGCCGAGGTCCACGAGCTTCTGGATCAACGCGAGCGCGTCGAACTCGGTCTCGCCCATGCCGATGATGATGTGCGCGCCGAACTTCTGCGGGCCGAATATCTCCCGCGCGTCGTGAAGGATCTCCCAGTACTTCTTCCACGTGTGCGGCGACTGCACGCCCTTGCCGCGGGTGCGGTCGAAGATCTCCGGCGTGGCAGCGTCGAGCGCGACGGTGAAGATGTCCGCGCCCAGCTCGTGCAGGCGCTTCACGTCGTCGCGGTGCATCGTGGTGGGGTTGGAGAGGATCGAGACCGGGATCGTCTTCGGGTCGATGCGCGAAGTCCACTGCTTGAGGACCGTCACCGTGTCCTCGTCGCTGCGCGGGTGGGTGATCATCGAGATGCACATGCGGTGGAACGGGCTCTTCTCGCCGTCCTTCGCGACGATCTCCACCACCTGCTCCATCGGCACCGCGGGCCAGTCCACGCGGATGAAGTTGCGGTCGGCGTAATCGCGCTCGGCCTCGCGATGGCGCGCGAGCCCGCAGTAGGCGCAGTTCGCGCGGCAGCCCTCGGGATAGGTGAGGAGCAGGTTCAGGCAGCGCGTGCATTCGCACCGGTGCATGAGCCCCTTCATGATCCCCAGCGTGATCGCCGCCGCCGTGGACATCTGCACGTATTCGGGCGAGCGCATGTACGGCGTGAGGACGTTGTTGTTCGGCAGGTACACGCCCTCGGGCGCGACCGCGTTCGCCTTCACCCGCGCCCCGTTGCGCGCCTCCTTCGGAATCGCCTGCGGTGCGCGCGGCACCATCGTCGCGTAGGCGTTGTGGTCCGGCCCGTCCACGACCTGCGTCGCGACCGTGGCCCCTTCCGGGCGGTAGCAGCTCATCTCATCTCCTTGATATCGAAACCGGGGACAGACCCCATTTTCCAAAGGACGAAATTCGCGCATCGCCGCACGGAATTTCGCTCTTTGGAAAATGGGGTCTGTCCCCGGTTTCCGGCATCCAATATTCGGGGTAGGCGATCCAGCTTCGGCGCAGGGCGGGCTTGTCGCACGAGGAGGCGGCGAGCTCGCGGCGGCGGGCGGCGGCGCGGGCGAGGGCGGCGGCGAAGAGGTCGTCGAGCTCCTCGGCGTAGTCGTCGCATGCGGTGGCGTCGCCGGCGGCGAAGCGGGCGGCGGCCGCGCCGGCGAGCACGCCCGAGTGCACCGCCGAAGCGATGCCCGCGCCGGTCACCGGATTCGCGAGCCCCGCCGCGTCTCCCGCGAGAAGCACGGCGCACGAGGCGAGCGAGCCGCGCGGATCGAGCATGCCGCCCACGGGAATCGCGCCGCCGGTGAGCGCGAGCACCTCGCGCCCCACGCGGCCTTCCGCCGCGAGCGAATCGTGCAAGCGCGCGACGATCGCCTTGAGCATGCCTCGATGCGCGCGATCGACGCCGGCGCCCACGTTCGCCACGGCGCCCTTCGGAAAGAGCCAGCCGTAGCCGCCGGGAATCGCGGCCGAGAGGAAGATGTCGGTCGCGCGATGCGCCGCCAGGAGCGGCACCGTCACCTGGCGCGTCTCGACCAGCTCGCGATTCACGCGGCCGATCGCGCGCCCGGCCATCGAGCGCGGGCCGTCGGCGCCCACGATCGCGCGCGCGGCGAGGCGCGTGCCGTCGTCGAGCATGACGGTGCCGTCGGAGGCGAGCGCCTTCGCGCGCGTGGCGAGCCGGCATTCGGCGCCCGCGCGACGCGCTTCCTCGACCAGCGACGCGTCGAACGCCGCGCGGTCGATCATCTGCCCGGGAAAGGGGTCGGTGCGATCGGCGCCGTCGTCCTCGACGAAGGTCTCCATCGCGTCGATCGCCTGGCGCACGTTGCGCGTGAGGTCCGGCACCTCGCAGCCGATGAGCGCCGGCACGAACTCCGCGCACTGCACCGGCAGGCCCGCGCGCGCCTTGCGGTCGATGGCGAGCACGTGCGCGCCGGCGCGCGCCGCCGCGGCGGCCGCGCAAGCGCCGGCGGGGCCGAGGCCCAGCACCAGCACGTCCACACGAAGCGCGGCGGAATCGCTCACGGCGCGGCGATCGCGGTGCGCGGATGGATCTTGATCGTGCGCCCGGTCTTGATCGAGCAGCACGCGTGCTCCTGCACCACCGGGCGGCCGAGGGCGCCCGCCACCGCGAGCATGCCGTCGGCGGGGAACGCGATGCCGTCGAGCCCCGCCGCGACCGCATACGCGTCGGTCACGCGCCGATGCATCCCCGGCGGACGCGCGCAGCCGAGCAGCACCTCGCGATCCGCGATGCGCCGCCGCGCCTCGAGGAAGATGCGTCCCACGTCCGAGGTGTCGGGCGTGGCGAACGTGCCGGGCTTCGCGTAGAAGGGCATCACGACGACGAGCACCAGCGAGTGGATGCCGTGGCGCGCGACGATGTCGAGGGCGCGCGGCTCGCCCAGGATGCGCCCGTAGTGCAGGCCGATCACGATGTGCGGCACCACTTCCATCGAGGTCGCGCACAGCGCCTCGAGCGTCGCCTCGAAGTCCTCCACCGGGCGGTCGAGGTGGTAGACCTCGCGGATCGTCTCGTCGGCGCCGATCACGTCCATCATCGCCGTATCCACGCCCGCCGATTCCATGGATTTCGCGCGCCGCGCGTCGGTGAGCGCCGAGTGGATCGCGACCTTGAGGAACGGGAACTCACGCTTCAACCGCTCGATGACGGGCATGTAGCGCTCGTAGGGGATCTCGTTGCGCCGGTTCGAGCCGCCCGAAAGCAGGAACCCGCGCAGGTCCTCGTGGGCGATCATGTCGCGCACCTTCGCCTCGAGCATCGCGGGATTCGTCGCGGGGATCATCGGCTCGAGGATCTTCGCCTGGCAGTGGTCGCAATCGAGCCCGCAGGCGCCGGCGGTCACGGAGAACGCGGGGAACGCGTTCTTGCCGCAGCCGCTCACCTCGCAGCTCGAATACGACTTGAAGGTGGGCGTGGAGAAGCGGATCTCGCGCGCGACGGCCGCGGAGGCGCCGCGCTCGAACTCGGCGACGAGGGCGGCATCGAGGGGCGCATCCTCCAGCTCCTCGACCGCGGAAAGCCGCTCGAGCCAGCCGCTCATGCCGCCGCCTTCGCGAGCCCGCCGCGCCGGGCCGCCGCATCGCGCAGCGCGAGCAGCGCCGGGCGCACCGGAGCGGCGCCGGGCGTGTCCGCGATCGTGCAGAGCCATTCGGGTTTCATGTCTTCCTCGTCGACGAGGTCGCAGGTGAGTCGTTCCAGCACGGCGCGCGCTTCCGCCTCGAGCCGCGCGGGGATGGCGTGGGCCGCGAGCCGCGCCCAGAGCCCGCTCCAGTAACGGGTGAGCGTCCACGGATTGTATCCGCCGCCGCCGAGCACGACCGCGACGGGAGCGAGCGCCACGCACGCTTCGACCGCCTCCCAGAGCGCCGCGTTCGAGAGCGCCATGGCGGCGAGCGGGTCGCCGGCGAGCGCATCGCCGCCGCAGGTGAGCACGACCGCCTCGGGGCGGGCGCGAGCGGCGAGCGGCAGCACGATGTCCTCCATGAGCAGGCGCAGCTCGGAATCGCGGAAGCCGCGCGGCACCGGGAGGTTGCACGCGCGCCCCTCGCCCACGTCGTCGGCGGCGCCGGTGTGCGGCCAGCGTCCTTCCTCGTGGATCGAGATCGTGTGCACGCGGGGATCGGCCGCGAAGGCATCCTGCACCGCGTCGCCGTGGTGGGCGTCGAGGTCCACGTAGGCCACGCGCTCCACGCCCGCGTCGAGCAGCGTGAGCAGCGCGAAGGCCGGATCGTTGAAGTAGCAGAAGCCGCTCGCGCGCGCCGGACGCCCATGGTGCGTGCCGCCGGCCGGATGGTAGGCGACGCGGCCCTCGAGCGCGAGGCGCGCGGCGCGGATCGATCCGCCCACGCTCGTCGAGGCGCGCTCGAAGACGCCCGCGAAGATCGGGTTCTCCATGCCGCCCAGTCCATATCGCTCGCGCATGCCGGCCTCGACGCGCCCGCTCGCGCTCGCCTCGCGCAACGCCGCGATGTAGGCCGGATCGTGGAAGCGCGCGAGCTGCGCCTCGCTCGCGCGCGGGCTCACGTCGTACTCGCCGGGGCGCAACCAGCCCAGCGCCCGGCACAGGTCCACCACCGCCTCGACGCGCGGGATGGCGAGCGGGTGCAGCGTGCCGTACGCCGCCTGCCGGTAGATGTCGTGACCGACGAAGACGGCCTCGCGGCGCCTGCCGTCCATTCGCGCCTACTTCTTGCGCATGAGGAAGGTGTATTCCTTGTCGCCGGACGATTGCTCGAGCAGCGCGTTGCCGGTCTGCTTCGCGAACGCCTCGAAGTCCTTCACCGACCCGGGGTCGGTGGCGACGATGCGCAGCACCTGGCCGCTCGACATCTCGTTCAGGGCCTTGCGCGCGCGCAGGATCGGCAGCGGGCAGTTGAGGCCTCGGGCGTCGAGCTCCTTGTCGTGTTCCATGTCGGCTCCTCCGGGGGAATATTAGCAAAGTCTAATATGAAAGCCTGCGCTGTCAAGCGCAGGCGCCCGGCTCTGACGAAGTCGGGCGAAGCCGTTCAGGAAAGTTGCGAAGCAACCAGCTCCACGAGGCTCCCCACCTTCGGCCCGCGGACGTCGTGCGCCCGCGCGTCGTCGAAGCTCTGGCGGCAGTTGGCGCAGCTGGTGAGCACGCGCTCGGCGCCGGGCGCGCCGAGCTGCGCGAGGCGCACCGCGGTGGTCGCATAGCGCAACGGGTCGGCGCGATGGTTCGCGCTCACGCCGCCGCCCCCGCCGCAGCAGAAGCCCAGGTCGCCGCTGTCTTCCGGATCGCGCGGATCCAACCCGAGCGCTGCCATGATCACGCGCGGCGCTTCGGTCGCGCCGCCGCGGCGGGAGACCTGGCACGGGTCGTGGAAGGTCGTGGTGCCGCCGGCGCGCCGCACGGCGATCCGGCCCGCGGCGAGCTGCTCCGCGACGAACTCCACCACGTGGAGCACGCGGAAGGGCAACGGCCCGCCGGCCATCTCCGCGCCCTGCCAGCGAAGCGCCGAGTAGGCGTGGCCGCACTCGGGCACGAGCACCGTCCGCGCGCCGCACGCCTTCGCCGCGTCGACCAATCGCAGCGTCGCCTCGCGCTGCCAGGCGCCGGCGCCGGCGAGCATGGCGAAATTGGTCGCCTCGTAGCCGCGCGTGGAGACCGTCCAGCGCACGCCGGTGCGCGCGAGGATGCGCGCCATCGCGGCCACGGAATCGGGGTACTTCATCACCTCGATGGAGGAGAGCGTGAGCATCAGGTCGGCGCGCTCGGCGTCGAGGGGAATCCACACGTCGTGCTCTTCGGCGATCCACGCGAGGCGCTCGCGCAGGAGCCGCGGCGTCACGCCGAGCGGGCTTCCCTCGCGGTGCGCGCGCTCGGCCACCGCCGCGAGGTCGGGCGGCGCCAGGTCCGCGGCGTGGAGCGCGCGACGCGCGATCCCCACGAGCGAGGCGATGTCGATCGCCATCGGGCAGGCGAGGGTGCAGCGCCCGCACATCGTGCACGCGTCGTAGACGAGCGGCTGCAGCGCCTCCAGGTCCGCGAGCGAGACGGCGTTCGCCACGCGCCCGAAGGCGGCCGGCGTGCGCTCGCCGCGCGCGATGCGCGAGAGCGGCACGAACTTGAGCGCCGGCGTGTAGCGCGTGTCGCCCGTCGAGAGGTAGAACGGGCAGGCGTCGGCGCAGCGCCCGCAATGGATGCACGCATCGAGGTGCAGCGCCGCGCGCCGCGTGAGGTCCGCGCGCACGCTCGCGCGGGCCGCCTCGACGCGCTCGGAATCGGTGCGCAAGCGGGCGGGGGATGGCGAGAGGTCGTTCACGATGCCGCTCCCTTCCGGGCGAAGGCCGCGGCCGTGGCGCCGCGCGAGAAGAAGACGAGGAACGTGTGCCCGAGCTTTCCGAACGGCAGCCACCCGAGCAGCAGCTCCGCGGACAGCAAATGGATCGCCACGGCCGTGGGATGCTCCGGCTGCCAGGGGTACGGGGCGTCGAGCGGCAGGTAGATCGCCGCCATGCCGGTGAGGAAGGGCAGCATCGTGACCGCCCAGCTCGCGTAGTCGTCGAAGCCCGAGAGGAGCCGCGTCACCGGCGTGGCGAGCCGCATCATGAGCGCGAACGTGAGGCCGAAGAGGCAGGCCGCGACCGCGACGCCGAACACCCATCCCGGAACCGCGGGCCAGGAAAGCCCTGTCATGTGCCGGAAGAACTGGATATGCGGGACGAATCCCAGCACGACGATCGCGAGCGCGACGTGCCACGCGAGCGCGTTCACGCTCACGATCGGGTTCGCGCGCCGGAAAGTGGTGCGCGGCCAGAGGTGGGCGAGCGTGCGTCCGAGCACCGCGAGGCCGGAGGCGCGGGGTTGCGACGCGTCGCGGCTCGCCCGGTAGCGCAGCAATCCGAAGAGCCGCCATGCGGTCCCGGCGAGGAAGACGGTCACCGCGAAGGCGAGGGCCGGTCCGCGGGCGAATGCGAGCAGTTCCATCGTCACCTCCGTTTTCATTCTCGGCGGGCGCGAAAGCGCGAAGTTGATGGGGATCAACGCGCGGGTTATAAGCGTCGAAGCATCGGTCCGCCCGTTCACGCGAGGAAATCCCGATGGCCCCTGCACCCGTCCCGTCGCGCGCCCGCCGCGCGATCGTCGTCCTCGCCTGCGCCTGCATGCTCGCCGCGTGCGGCCTCCATCGCGAGGCGGTGCCGCACGATCGCCTGCCGCGCCACGAGCCGCTCGCGGGTCCGCCGCCGCGCATCGCGCTGGTGCTCGGCTCCGGCGGCCCGCGCGGCTTCGCGCACATCGGCGTGCTGAAGGTGCTGGAGGAGATGGGCATCCGGCCCGACCTCATCGTGGGCTCGAGCGTGGGCGCGATGGTGGGCGTGCTGTACGCGGGCGGGTACGACGCGAAGTCCCTCGAGCGGGTCGCGACGGACCTCAACATGCTGCGGTTCTACGAGCTGCGCGAGCTGCTGAAGAAACCCGCCACCGGGACGCCGATCCAGGCATTCGTGGACGAGAAGCTCGAGGGGCGCACGCTCGAGCAGTTGCGCATCCCGGTGGGCGTCGCCGCGACGCGGCTCTCGGATCGCAAGCTCGTGCTCTTCGACCGCGGCGATGCGGGCCTCGCGGTGCGCGCCTCCGCCGCCGATCCCGACAACTTCGAGCCGGTGCGCATCGACGGCGACCTCTACGCCGACGGCGACGAGCTCTCCCCGGTGCCGATCCGCGCGGCGCGCGCGATGGGCGCGAGGTTCGTGATCGCGGTGGACGTATCGGCCTATGCGCAGACCACGCCGCCCGGCGTGCCGCAGGAATGGATCGACAAGGACGCGCGCCGCGCGCGCCAGGTGAAATCCGAGGCGCCGGGCGCCGACGTGGTGCTGCATCCCAACATCGGCTACTGGGGCGGCTACGGCGCCGAGGACCGCCGCCGCAGCATC
>DASUXK010000347.1:0-2486 GCA_036377935.1 Usitatibacter sp. | reverse complement strand
CGGCAGGTCGCGGACGGGAGCGCGCGCGCGGCGCGCCATCCTTTCGCGATCCTCGCCGAGGCCCTGTGAACGCGCCGCCGCCGAACCTGCGCGACGCGCTCGCCGCGGCGCTCGCGTTGCAGCCCGTCGGCGAGCCCGCGGGCAACGCGAGCGTCGCTCGCGGCACGTTGGACGGACGCCCCGTGCGCGCGGCGCTCGTCGAGAACCGCACGGCGAGCGGCGCCCTGGGCGTGGCCGAGGCGGAGAAGCTCGCGGCGCTCTTTCGCGTGGCGGGGCGCGAGCGCTCGCCGCTCGTGCTCTTCCTCGATTCGGCCGGCGCGAAGGTCTCCGAGGGCCTCGACGCACTGGGCGCTTTCCGCCACCTTTTCCGCGCGGGGCTGGACGCGGTGCTCGCGGGCGCTCCCATCGCCGCAGTCCTGGGACGCAATTGCTTCGGCGGCTCCAGCATGCTCGCGCACCTCGCGCGGCATCGCCTCTTGTCTCCCGGCACGCGCCTGGGCATGTCGGGGCCGGCCGTGATCGCCGCCGCGTCCGGGCTCGATCCGCTCGACCCGATGTTGCGCGCGATGGCCGATGCGGCGATGTCGCCGGCGGCGCGGGCGAGCTCGAATGCGGCGAACACGGTGTGGACGCCGGGCAGCGATCTCGCGCCCTGGCTTCGCGAGGCGCTCGCACCGCGCCCCGATCCGCTGCAGGACCTGCGCGAGCGCCATGCGGCGCTCCTCGCGCGCCTCGCCTCGCCGCTGCCCGCGCCCGGCTGGGAGAACGTCCGCCGCAAGGACCTCGAGCGCATGTATCCCGAGGGCTACGAAGCGCGCGAGAGCGGGGGATTGCTCGAAGGGCAGGGCCGGGCCGGCGGATCGAACGAGACGATCCTCGGCTTGATGGCCGACATCCCCGTCGGCGCCGAGCGCGCGTGGCGATTCGCCGACTTCGTGTGGCGCCTCGAGGGGCCGGCGCGCCTTCGCGTGCTCCTCGATTGCGCGAGCCATGCCCCGCGCATCGAGGAGGAGCGGCTGGTGTTGAGCGAGTTCATCGTGGACATGAGCGCGGCGCTCGCCGCCGCCGCGCGCCGCGGGGTGCGGGTGCGCCTCGTGGTCACCGGCAAGGCGGGCGGGGGCGTCTACGTCGCGCTCGCCGCGCCGGCCGCGCACGTCGCGAGCGTGCACGGCGCGGACATCCAGGTGCTCCCCGGCGCCGCCGTCGCCGCGATCCTCGGCGCGAGCCGGGAAACGCTACCATCCTTCGATAGTTACCGAGCTTCGGGCGTGGCCGACGAGGAGTTGAAGCTCGGCCTCGTCCCCTGAACCATGAACGAGAACCTCTACGCATTGTTCGAATCGCGCTTTCCCGCCGACCGCGCGAAGCCGCTGCTGATCCTCGAATCCGGAAAGACCGTGAGCTACGGCGAGGCCGAGGAGGGGGCCGCGCGCTACGCCGCGCTCTTCGCCTCGCGCGGCCTCGTCCCCGGCGACCGCATCGCCGTGCAGGTGGAGAAGTCCCCGGAAGCGCTGCTGCTCTACCTCGGCTGCCTGCGCGCCGGGCTCGCCTACCTGCCGCTCAACAACGCCTACCACGAGGCCGAGGTGCGGTACTTCCTCGAGAACGCCGAGCCGCGCGCGGTGGTGGCGCAGCCGTCGTCGATGCCGTGGCTGCAGCCGCTCGCGAGCTCGCTCGGCATCCGCAACGTCTTCTCGCTCGACGCGCACGGCGGCGGCACGCTCCAGGAGGCCGCGGCGAAGATGCCCGCGCGCTTCGAAACCGTCGAGCGCAGCGCCGACGACCTCGCCGCGATCCTCTACACCTCGGGCACCACGGGCCGCTCGAAGGGCGCGATGCTCTCGCACGGCAACCTCGCCTCGAACGCGCGGGTCCTGCACGAGGCTTGGGGATTCCGGCCCGGCGACGTGCTGGTGCACATGCTGCCGCTCTTCCACGTGCATGGGCTCTTCGTCGCCTCGCACTGCGTGCTGCTGAACGGGAGCGCCATGCGCTTCCACGCGAAGTTCGACGCGAAGCGCGCGATCCGCGATTTCGCCGAATCGACGGTCTTCATGGGCGTGCCCACGCTCTACACGCGGCTCCTCGCCGAGCCCGGCCTCACGCCCGGGGCGTGCGCGCGCATGCGCCTCTTCACGTCGGGGAGCGCGCCGCTGCTCGCCGAGACGCACCGGGAGTTCGAGCGGCGCACCGGCCAGCGCATCCTCGAGCGCTACGGGATGACCGAGACCGGCATGCTCACCTCCAATCCCCTGGAAGGCGAGCGCCGCGCGGGCTCCGTCGGGCCGGCGCTGCCCGGCGTGGCGGTGCGCGTCGTGGACGATGCCGGACGCGATTGCCCGCCGGGGGCGATCGGCAACGTGGTCGTGCGCGGGGCCAATGTCTTCTCGGGCTACTGGCGCATGCCGGAGAAGACCGCCGAGGAGTTCACGGCCGACGGGTTTTTCCGCACCGGCGACGTGGGCAGCCTCTCCGCGGACGGCTAC
>DASUXK010000346.1:0-5564 GCA_036377935.1 Usitatibacter sp. | reverse complement strand
CGCAACCTCGCCCACGAGATCAAGAATCCGCTGGGCGGCATCCGCGGCGCCGCGCAGCTGCTCGAGCGCGAGCTCGAGGATCCGGAGCGGCGCGAGTTCACGCAGGTGATCGTCAAGGAGGCCGACCGGCTCCAGTCGCTGATGAACCGGCTGCTCACGCCGAGCCGCCTGCCGCAGCTCGGGCCGCTCAACATCCACGAGGTCACCGAGCGCGTGCGCACGCTCCTCCTCGCCGAGTTCCCCGACGGCCTCGCCATCCGCCGCGACTACGACGCGAGCCTGCCGGACCTGCGGGGCGACAAGGAGCAGCTCATCCAGGCGGTCCTCAACGTGGCGCGCAACGCCGCGCAGGCCACGGGCGGGCGCGGCGAGGTCCGCATCTCCACGCGCATCGCGCGGCAGGTGACGATCGCGCGCCATCGCTACCGGCACGCCGTCGCGGTGGCGATCGAGGACGACGGGCCCGGCGTGCCGCCCGAGCTCGCCGAGCGCATCTTCTTTCCCCTCGTGAGCGGGCGCGAGGGCGGCACGGGACTCGGCCTTTCGCTCGCGCAGAGCTTCGTGAGCCGGCACCAGGGGCTCATCGAGTTCGAGAGCGCGCCCGGCCGCACGCGGTTCACGATCCTGCTGCCGCTGCAGGAGGAGCATCCATGAACCCCGTCTGGATCATCGATGACGACCGGTCCATCCGATGGGTGTTCGAGAAGGCGCTCACGCGCGAAGGGATCGACCACCGCACGTTCGAGAACGCTCGCCAGGCGCTCGAGCGCCTGGCCGAGGAGACGCCGCAGGTCATCGTGAGCGACATCCGCATGCCCGGCGCCTCGGGGCTGGACTTCATGCGCGAGCTGCGCACGCGGCTGCCGTCCACGCCCGTGATCATCATGACCGCGTACTCCGACGTCGAGAGCGCGGTCGCCGCGTTCCAGGGCGGCGCCTTCGAGTACCTGCCCAAGCCCTTCGACGTGGACCACGCGGTCGAGCTCGTGCGGCGCGCGATGGAGGAAAGCCGGCGGCCGCCCGCCGCCGCGGCCTCCGAGGAGCCGGCGCCGGAGATCCTCGGCCAGGCCCCGTCGATGCAGGAGGTATTCCGCGCCATCGGCCGCCTCGCGCAATCGCAGGCGACGGTGCTCATCACCGGCGAGTCGGGCACCGGCAAGGAGCTGGTCGCGCGCGCGCTGCACCGGCACAGCCCGCGCGCCGGCAAGGCGTTCGTCGCGATCAACACCGCGGCGATCCCCAAGGACCTGTTGGAAAGCGAGCTCTTCGGCCACGAGCGCGGCGCCTTCACCGGCGCGCAGTCGATGCGCCGCGGCCGCTTCGAGCAGGCCGAGGGCGGCACGCTGTTCCTCGACGAGATCGGCGACATGCCGGCCGACCTGCAGACGCGCCTGCTGCGCGTGCTCTCCGACGGCCACTTCTACCGCGTGGGCGGGCACACGCCGCTCGCCGCGAACGTGCGGGTGATCGCCGCGACGCACCAGGACCTCGAGGCGCGCGTGCGCGAGCGCCTCTTCCGCGACGACCTCTATCACCGCCTGAACGTGATCCGGCTGCGCCTGCCGCCGCTGCGCGAGCGGCGCGAGGACATCCCGGTGCTCGCGCGGCATTTCCTCGCGAGGAGCGCGCGCGATCTGGGGGTCGAGGGCAAGCGCCTCACGGACGCGGCGGTGCAGTTCCTCGCCTCGCGCGACTGGCCCGGCAACGTGCGCCAGCTCGAGAACGTGTGCCACTGGGTGACCGTCATGGCGCCGGGGCAGGTGGTCGACGTGGGCGACCTTCCGCCCGAGGTGCGCGGCGAGGGGGCGGGCGCGGGCGGCGCGGACGACTGGCGCCGGGCGCTCGAGCGCGAGGTCGCGGGGCGGCTCGCGCGCGGCGAGCCCGCGATCGCGCAGGCGCTCACGCGCGACTTCGAGTCGGTGCTCATCGCGCAGGCGCTGCTGCACACCGCCGGCCGGCGCGTCGAGGCCGCGGGGCTCCTCGGCATCGGGCGCAACACCCTCACGCGCAAGGTGCAGGAGCTGCGGATCGACACGCCGCCCGCTCACGACGAATCCGGCTGAGCGGGCCCCGCGCCTCAGCGCTCGCCGTAGCGCTTCTCGAACTCGGCGGGCGCGAGCGCCGCGCTTTCCAGGAACCCCTGGTACTCGTCGCAGCCGAGCGCGCGCAGCGCCTCGAGCTGCGCGTCGGTCTCCACGCCCTCGGCCACCACCGACAGGCGCAGCGAATGCGCCATGGCGAGGATCGCCTGGATGATCGCCTGGTCGTTCGGGTCCTCCTCCATGTCGCGCACGAAGGAGCTGTCGATCTTGATCGAGTCGACCGGCAGCTTCTTGAGGTACGACAGGGACGAGTAGCCGGTGCCGAAGTCGTCGATGGAGATGCCGACCCCCAGCTCGCCCAGGCGCGTGAGGAGCGAGGCGTTCTCGGGGATGTCCTGCATGAGGTGGCTCTCGGTGAGCTCGAGCTCGAGCGTCGAGGCGTGGATTCCGGAGCGGCCGATCGCGCGCTCCACCGCGCCGTAGAGGCGCTCGCCGTCGCGCACCTGGCCCACGGAGATGTTCACCGCCACGCGCAGGCGCGGGTCGAGGCGCCGCTGCCACGCCTTCAATTGCGTGCACGCCTCCTCGAGCGCCCACTCGCCGATCGGCACGATGAGGCCCGAGTCCTCCGCGATCTCGATGAATTCAGAGGGATCGAGCAGGCCGCGCCGCGGGTGCTGCCAGCGGATCAGCGCCTCGGCGGCCACCAGGGCGCCGCCCGCGATGCGCATGCGCGGCTGGTAGTGCAGCACGAGCTCGCCGCGCTTCAAGGCGAGCCGCAGGAAGTTCTCCATCGACAGCCGCTCCTGGGCGCGCGCGTTCATGCCCGCGGAGAAGAACTGGTAGTTGTTGCGCCCGCGCTCCTTCGCGTAGTACATCGCCACGTCGGCGTTCTTCATGAGCGTCGCGCCGTCGCGGCCGTCGGCCGGGTACAGGCTGATGCCGATGGAGCACGAGGTGTTCAACGGCTGGTTGTCGACCATCATCGGCGAGGCCATCGCCGAGATCATCTTCTCCGCCACCTGCTGCGCGCCCTCGTCGTGCTCGTCGCGCAGGTCCTCGAGGATCACGGCGAACTCGTCGCCGCCCAGCCGCGCCACCGTGTCGTTCGCGCGCACGCAGGCGGTGAGCCGCGCCGCGACGCCCTTCAGCAGCTCGTCGCCCGCCGGGTGGCCGAGCGAGTCGTTGATGGTCTTGAAGCGGTCGAGGTCGATGAACATGAACGCGAAGCCCGAGCGGTTGCGCGCCGCGTTGTAGACCGCCTGCTCGAGGCGATCGTGGAGCACCGCGCGATTGGGAAGGCCCGTGAGCGGGTCGCGCGTGGCGAGGTACTCCGCGCGCTCCTCCGCCCGCTTGCGATGCGTGATGTCGGTCGACGTGCCGGTCATGCGCAGCGCGCGCCCCGCATCGTCCCTCTGCGTCACCTTGCCGCGCGAATGGATCCAGGTCCAGCCGCCCTCGGCGTTCACGACCCGGTACTCGCAATCGAAGCCCTCGCTCACGCCCTTCAACGCGTTGCCCATCGCCGCGGCGAACACGGGGCGATCGTCGGGATGGTTCCAGGAGGCCACTTCGCCGCCCGAGCAGGTGAGCTCGTGCGGATCGCCGCCGAGGAGCGCCGCCCAGCTCTCGTTGAAGTACACCTTGTCGTTGCGCAGGTCCCAGTCCCAGAGCGCCAGGCGCGAGCCCGAGAGCGCGAGGTCGAGCCGCTCCTTGGCGCGCGCCATCTGCCGCTCGGTGCGCTTGCGCAGCGTGATGTCCGCCGCGACGCCGATCATGTAGCGCTCGCCGCCCAGGGTGAGCGGGCGGCCGGTGAAGGCATAGGGGCGCACGTTGCCCGCGCGGTCCACCACCTCGGCCTCGAGCGCGATCTCGCGGCCCTCCTGCAGCACCTCGCGCAACGCCGCCTCCACCTGCGGGCGATCGCGCGGCGAGACGAAGTCGACGGGGCGCATGCGCACGATCTCGGCGTCGGTGTACCCGATCGCGGCGGCGAGGCTCGCGTTCCAGCGCAGCATCGCGCCATCGGAGGACACGAGGAAGAACGCGCTCGCGAGGCTGTCGAGGATCGCCTCGAGCAGGCCCTTCTCGCGCTCGAGCTCCTCCTCGGCGGCGCGGCGCCGGCGCAGCTCGGCCTCGAGCCGCTCGGCGAGGAGGCGCGCATCGGCCGGGCGCGATCGCCCGTCCTCGGGCACGCGCGCGGCGCCGCGGCGCGCCTCCAGGCGCGCGATCGCGATCGAGGCGAGGTTCGCGAGCGCGGTGCGCTGCGCCGGGGTGACGGCGCGGGGCTTGCGATCGAGCACGGTGAGCGTGCCCACGACGAGGCCGTCGGGCGCGCGCAGCGGGACGACCGCGACGAAGCGCGCGTGCGGATCGCCGGCCACGAGGGGATGGCCGCGCCAGGGCGAGCGCAGCGCATCCTCGACGAAGAGCGGCTCGCGAAGCGCGCCCGCGGCGAGCGCGAGCGAGGCGTCGCCTTCCAGCCGCGCGGCGCCGATGCCGCGCGCCGCGTGCAGCCGTTCGCCGCCGTCGTCGAGGAACGAGATCCACGCGATGGGCAAGCGCGCCACGTCCTGCGCCCGGCGCACCAGCTCCTCCAGCGCGGCGAGCGGGGCGGCTTCGAGCACGCCGTATTCGCCCAGCCGCTCGGCGCGATCCGCGGCGGCGCGCTCGGCCGCGGCGAGCCCGCTCATGGAATCGCGAGCTCGCAGACCACGGGCGCGTGGTCCGAAGGCCGCTCGAGCTTGCGCGGCGCCTTGTCGACGGTGCACGAGCGGCAGGCCTTCGCGAGCGCCGGCGAGAGCAGCACGTGGTCGATGCGCAGCCCCATGTCGCGACGGAAGGCGCCCATGCGGTAGTCCCACCACGTGAAGGACTTCTCCGGCTGCTCGAAGAGGCGGAACGCGTCGACCAGGCCCACGCCGATCACGCGGCGCAGCGCCTCGCGCTCGGGCTCGCTCACGTGGATCTTGCCTTCCCAGAGCTGCGGATCGTGCACGTCGCGATCCTCGGGCGCGACGTTGAAGTCGCCGAGCACGGCGAGCTTCGGATGCGCCTCGAGCTCCTTCGCGAGCCAGGCGGCAAGCGCCTCGAACCAGCGCAGCTTGTACGCGTACTTGTCGCTGCCCGGCGCCTGGCCGTTGGGCACGTAGACGCTCACGATGCGCACGCCGTGCACGTCGGCGGCGATCACGCGGCTCTGCTCGTCGGCGAAGGCGGGAATGCCGCGGCCGACGCGGCCGCCCTCGACGCGCGAGAGGATCGCGACGCCGTTATAGCCGCGCTGGCCGTGGTGCAGGCTCGAGTAGCCGGCCTGGCGCAGCTCCTCGCCGGGGAAGCTCGCGTCCTCGCATTTCGTCTCCTGCAGGCAGACGACGTCGGGCGATTGCGCGGCGAGCCAGTCGAGCAGGTGCGGAAGTCGCACCCGGAGCGAGTTCACGTTCCAGGTGGCGATCTTCACGGGCGGTCAGCGCGCGGAGGCGGATCCGGTCGGCGCCTGGGGCGCGCGCGCGGGGGCCGGCG
>DASUXK010000345.1:0-8675 GCA_036377935.1 Usitatibacter sp. | reverse complement strand
TCTGGTCGCGATCGCCACCTACGAGGCCGTCCGCCGCGACTGCATGATCGCGCGGGGATGGGAGCCCACGGCAGACTAGCCATGCGGGTTGCCGCTACTTCTCGCCGGTTGGCGTGGTGCTGGTGCCCGAGGCCGGACTCGAACCGGCACGGCCGCGAGGCCGAGGGATTTTCGTGCCACTTCGGCTTTCGCCGCCGGCATCGCGCCGTTCGTGGCCTGGAGCACGCCTTCGCCCTAGCCTTCCGGCCTTAGGCGCCCGCCGTCTGCTCTCTACACCTTCCCGCTTGCACGGGCTTGGCTCGGCGTCGGCTCGGAGCGGGTCCAGGGCGTTCGCCGAGTTTGACGGGTTCCGCTCCGCGCGTTTCCGCGCGGGCGCTCAAATTGCGCTTCAAGTCCCTTGTGTCTACCGATTCCACCACTCGGGCGATGGAAGGAGCGCGGCTATTGTGCCACCTCGCCCGCCCCGGGGCCGACCGGCGCAGGCCGCGCCGAGAATTCCCGCCGAAGAATGGACTCCCATGGAAATGCCGATTCCGCCCGAGGTCGAGCGCGACGTGCGCATCACCGAGGGCCAATCGTAGCGGCGCAGGAACTGCGCCGCCCGCGCCTTCTCTAACCTTCATCGTCGCGCAGCAAGCGCATCGCTCCCGGAGAATCCCATGGCCGAAACCGTCGCCGATTTCATGCTGAAGCGCCTTTCCGCGTGGGGAGTGAAGCGCATCTACGGCTTCCCGGGCGACGGCATCAACGGGATCATGGGCGCGCTCGGCCGCCAGGAAGCGATCGAGTTCATCCAGGCGCGGCACGAGGAGCTCGCGGCCTTCATGGCTTGCGGTCACGCGAAGTTCAGCGGCGGCGAGATCGGCGTGTGCCTCGCCACCTCGGGCCCCGGCGCGATCCACCTCCTCAACGGCCTGTACGACGCGAAGATGGACCACCAGCCGGTGCTCGCCATCGTCGGGCAGCAGAAGCGCGAGTCCCTCGGCGGCGACTACCAGCAGGAAGTGGACCTCATCTCGCTCTTCAAGGACGTCGCGAACGAGTACGTCCACATGTGCACCACGCCCGAGCAGGCGCGCCAGCTCGTGGACCGCGGCGTGCGCATCGCCCTCGAGCACCGGACGGTGACGTGCATCATCTTCCCCAACGACGTGCAGGAGATGGAGGCGGTCGAGAAGCCGCCGCGCGAGCACGGCACGGTGCACACCGGCATCGGCCTCGCGCGCCACAGCAAGGTTCCCGAAAGGTCCGCCCTCGAGAAGGCCGCGGAGATCCTGAATTCCGGGAAGAAGGTCGCGATCCTCGCGGGAGCCGGCGCGCTGCACGCGACCGACGAGCTCATCGAGACCGCGGAGATCCTCGGCGCCGGCATCGCGAAGGCGCTGCTCGGCAAGGCCGCGGTCCCCGACGACTTGCCGTTCGTCACCGGCTCGATCGGCCTCCTCGGCACGAAGCCCAGCTGGGACCTGATGACCGAGTGCGACACGTTCCTCATGGTGGGCTCGGCGTTCCCCTATTCCGAATTCCTCCCGGAGGAAGGCCAGGCGCGCGGCGTGCAGATCGACATCGACGGGCGCATGGTGAGCCTGCGCTACCCGATGGAGCTGAACCTCGTCGGCGATTCGAAGGAGACGCTGCGCGCGTTGATCCCGCTGCTCCAGCGCCAGGAGGACCGCGGTTGGCGCGAGGAGATCGAGAAGAACGTGAAGCGCTGGTGGGAAGTGCTGGAGAAGCGAGCCATGAACGAGGCGAACCCGGTGAACCCGCAGCGCGTGTTCTGGGAGCTCTCGCCGCGGCTTCCCGATGGCGCGATGTTGAGCGCCGATTCGGGCTCCACCGCCAACTGGTACGCGCGCGACGTGAAGATCCGCCGCGGCATGAAGGCCTCGCTCTCCGGCGGGCTCGCGACCATGGGGCCGGGCGTGCCCTACGCCATCGCCGCGAAGTTCACGAACCCGGACAAGGTCGCGATCGCGCTCGTGGGCGACGGCGCGATGCAGATGAACGGCATCAACGGCCTCATCACCATCGCCAAGTACTGGAAGCGCTGGGCGGATCCGCGGCTCGTCGTGATGGTGCTCAACAACCGGGACCTCAACCAGGTGACCTGGGAGCAGCGCGTGATGGAAGGCGATCCCAAGTACTCGCCCTCGCAGGACGTGCCCGACTTCCCGTACGCGCGCTATGCCGAGATGCTGGGCCTCGGCGGCGTGCGCGTCGATCGGCCCGAGCAGCTCGGGCCCGCGTGGGAGCAGGCGTTCAGCGCGGACCGCCCGACGGTGGTCGAGGTGATGTCCGACCCGAACGTGCCGCCGATCCCGCCCCACATCAGCAGCAAGGAGGCGAAGGCGTACGTGGAGGCGCTGCTCAAGGGCGACCCGGACGCGCTCGGCATCGTGAAGGCCTCCGCGAAGGAGATCTGGGCGTCGCTCGCGCCGGCGCGCAAGTAGGCGCGCCATGGACGGAGGGCGCGCCACGGCGCCGATCGAGGCGGTCGGAGTCGACGTCTTCACCATCCCGACGGACACGCCGGAATCCGACGGCACGCTCGCGTGGGATGCGACGACGATGGTGCTCGTGCGCGTGCGGGCCGCGGGCCGCGAAGGCCTCGGCTACTCGTACGCCGATACCGCGACGGCGATCCTGGTGCGCGACAAGCTCGCGCCGCTCGTCGCCGGCCGCGACGCCTGGAGCATCAACGATCGCTGGCTCGACATGGTGCGCGCGATCCGCAACCTCGGGCGCCCCGGGATCTGCTCGATGGGGATCTCGGCCGTGGACACCGCCCTCTGGGACCTCAAGGCGAAGCTCCTCGGCGTCGCGCTCGTGGATCTGCTGGGCGCGGCGCGCGATTCGATCACGGCCTATGGCAGCGGCGGCTTCACGTCCTACTCGCTCGAGCGGCTGCGCGAGCAGTTGGGCGGCTGGGCGCGCGTGGGGCTCACCGCGGTGAAGATGAAGGTGGGCCGCGACGCCACGGCCGACATCCAGCGCGTCGGCGCCGCGCGCGAGGCGATCGGCCCCGGCGTGCGCCTCTTCGTGGATGCGAACGGCGCGTACACGCGCGAGCAGGCGCTCGAGCAGGCGCGGCGCTTCGCCGAGGAGGACGTGCGCTGGTTCGAGGAGCCCGTGTCCTCGGACGACCTCGAGGGCCTGCGGCTGCTTCGCGACACGCGACCCGGCGGCATGGCGATCGCGGCGGGCGAATACGGCTACGACCTGCCCTATTTCCGCCGCATGATGGCCGCCGGCGCGGTGGATGCGATCCAGGCCGATGCCACGCGCTGCGGAGGAGTCACGGGGTTCATGGACGCCGCGGCGCTCGCCGATGCCTTCGGGCTGCCGCTGTCCAGCCACTGCGCGCCCGCGCTGCACGTGGCGCTGTGCTGCGCCGCGCGCCGCGCGGTGCACCTCGAGTACTTCCACGACCATGTGCGCATCGAGCGCATGTTCTTCGACGGCGCGCCGCAGCCGCGCGACGGGCGCCTGCAGCCCGATCGCGGCCGTCCCGGGTTGGGTCTGGAGCTGCGCGAGCAGGACGCGCGGCGCTTCCGCGTCCCCGTCGCTTAAGCGAGCCTTAAGCGCGCGCGTTCGATCGGCGCATCGCGCGCCGCCGCGACGGCGGAACTCGAGCCGCGTGCGGGTTTCCAAAAGTTTTGCAAGGAGGTCCCCATGCGCAGATCGATCATTCTCGCCGCCGCCATTCCCTTCGCGATCGCAACCCTGCCCGTCCTCGCCGCCGCGCCGCACCAGCCCCCGCGCTACCATGCTGCGCACTCCGGCGCCCGGGGCGACGCGCTCGAGCAGGTCTCGGAAGCCACGGCGGTCCTCGCGCGCATGAAGCGCGAGCCCGGCATGCAGCGCCTGCTGCGCGAGGCGCGCGGCGTGCTCATCTTTCCCGACTACGGACGCGCCGGCCTCGTGGTGGGCGGCGGCGGCGGGAGCGCGGTCCTCATGGCGCGCAACCACGGCCGCTGGACGGGCCCGGCGCTCTACAACTTCGGCACCGTGAACATCGGCGCGCAGGCGGGCGGATCCGGCGGGTCGGCCGCGATGCTGGTCATGTCCGACCGGGCGTTGCGCCGCTTCGAGGGCGGCGACCGCTTCTCGGTGAACGCCGATGCCGGGCTCACCATCGTGAAGTACTCGGCCCGCGGTCACGCGCAGCCCGGCGACGTCGTGCTGTGGAGCGACCTGAAGGGCGCCTACGCCGGCGCCACGGTGGGCGTGACCGACCTCGACTTCGACGAGGGCGAGACCGCCGCGTTGTACGGCCACCGCGTGAATCCCCGCGACGTCTTCTCGGGCTCGGTCCACGCCGCGCAGGCCGACTCGCTGATCCACATGCTGCCGGGCTGACCGGGCGCGCGCCATGGCGAGCCATTTCGTCGACGCCCGCTCCATCGGCACGACCCGCGCGGGCGTCGACGCGCGCGCGCTCGAAGAGGCGCTTCGCAAGGGCATCGAGGGCGAGGTGCGCTTCGACGCCGGCAGCCGCGCGCTCTACGCGACCGACGCCTCGAACTACCGCCAGGTCCCGATCGGCGTCGTGATCCCGCGCACGGTCGACGACGTGGTGCGCACGGTGGCCGCCTGCCGCGAGTTCGATGCGCCGGTCCTGCCGCGCGGGGGCGGCACGAGCCTGTGCGGGCAGTGCTGCAACGTGGCGGTGGTGATCGATTTCACGAAGCACCTGCACCGCATCGAGGAGCTGGATCCCGAAGGGCGCTACGCGTGGGTGCAACCCGGCGTGGTGCTGGACGACCTGCGCAACGCCGCCGAGGCCTACCACCTCACCTTCGGCCCCGATCCCTCGACCCACAACCACAACACGCTGGGCGGCATGATCGGCAACAACTCGTGCGGCGTGCACTCGGTGATGGCCGGCGAGACGGTCGCGAACGTGATCGAGCTCGATGTCCTCACCTACGACGGCGAGCGCATGCGGCTGGGCGTGGGCGACGAGGCGATGCGCCGCGAGATGCTGGGCGCCGGAGGGCGCAAGGCCGAGATCTGGCACGCGCTCGAGCGCCTTCGCGACCGCTACGCCGGCGAGATCCGGCGCCGGTTCCCCGACATCCCGCGCCGCGTCTCGGGCTACAACCTGCCGGCGCTGCTTCCGGAGAACGGCTTCCACCTCGCCCGCGCGCTCGTGGGCACCGAGGGCACGTGCGTGACGATCCTCGGCGCGAAGGTGCGGCTCGTCGACAGCCCCCCGGGCCGCTCGCTCCTCGTGCTCGGCTACGAGAGCGTCTACGAGGCGGGCGACCACGTGCCGGAGATCCTGCGCTTCGGGCCCATCGGGCTCGAGGGCATCGACGACCGGCTCATCTCGGACATGAAGGCCGTGCACCTGCATCCGCAGGACGTGAAGCTGCTGCCCGACGGGCGCGGCTGGCTGCTGGTGGAATTCGGCGGGAAGGATCGCGAGGAGTCCGACGCGAAGGCGAAGCGCGCGATGCAGGCGCTGAAGAAGCAGTCGAAGCCGCCCTCGATGAAGCTCTTCGACGATCCCGTCGAGGAGAACATCATCTGGGAGGTGAGGAAGTCCGGCCTCGGCGCCACCGCCCACGTCCCCGGCAAGCCCATCACCTGGGAAGGATGGGAGGATTCGTCGGTGCCGCCGGAGAAGCTGGGCGAGTACCTGCGCAAGCTCCGGGCGCTCTTCGACAAGTACGGATACGGCTGCGACCTCTACGGCCACTTCGGCCAGGGCTGCGTGCATACGCGCATCGATTTCGACCTCGAGACGGCGCCCGGCATCGCGAAGTTCCGCCGCTTCCTCGACGACGCGGCGCACCTCGTGGTGGGCCTCGGCGGCTCCATCTCCGGCGAGCACGGCGACGGGCAATCGAAGGCGGCGCTCCTGCCGATCATGTTCGGCGACGAGATGATGCAGGCGTTCCGCGAGTTCAAGGGCATCTGGGATCCCGCGAACCGGATGAACCCGGGCAAGGTGGTCGACGCCTACGATCCGACGCAGAACCTGCGGCTCGGCGCCTCGTATGCGCCGCCGGCCGTGGAGTCGCATTTCCGCTATCCCGACGACCGCAACGACTTCGCGCGCGCGACGCTGCGCTGCGTGGGCGTGGGCGAGTGCCGCAAGAAGTCCGGCCTCATGTGCCCGAGCTACAAGGTGACGATGGAAGAAAAGCACGCGACGCGCGGGCGCGCGCACCTGCTCTTCGAGATGCTGCGCGGCGAGGAGATCCGCGAGGGCTGGAAGTCCGATGCGGTGAAGGAGGCGCTCGACCTGTGCCTGTCGTGCAAGGGCTGCAAGGGCGAATGCCCGGTGCACGTGGACATGGCGACCTACAAGGCCGAGTTCATGGCGAAGCGCTACGCGGGCCGGCTGAAGCCGCGCTCCGCTTACGCGTTCGGCTGGATCGACCGCTGGGCGCACCTCGCCTCGTTCGCGCCGGGGCTCGTGAATTTCCTCGCGCAAACGCCGCCCTTCTCCGACCTGGCGAAGGCGCTGGCCGGCGTGCATCCGAAGCGCACCATCCCGCGCTTCGCCCGCCGGACCTTCCGCTCGCAATTCGCGAAGCGAGCCCGTCGCGCCGAAGGCGGAAGGCGCGTGATCCTCTGGCCCGACACGTTCAACAACCATTTCCATCCCGAGACGGCGAACGCGGCGGCCGACGTGCTGCAGGCGGCGGGCTACGACGTCGCGATTCCCGGAAAGCGCCTGTGCTGCGGCCGGCCGCTCTACGAGTTCGGCATGCTCGACCTCGCGCGCCGCTACTTCCGCGAGATCATGACGACGCTCGGCGAAGACATCGCGAAGGGCACGCCGATCGTCGTGCTCGAGCCCGCGTGCGCGAGCGCCTTCCGCGACGAGCTGCCGAACCTCTTCTTCCGCGACGAGGTGGCGCGACGCCTCTCCACGCAGGTGGTGCTCCTCGAGGAGCTGCTCATGCGCGACGCCGGCTGGCATCCCCCGCCGCTCGGCCGCCGCGCGATCGTCCACGGCCATTGCCACCAGCAGGCGGTCCTCGGCATGGATGCGCAGCGCGAGGCCCTCGAGCGCGCCGGCATCGATTGCGAGATCCCCGACGCGGGCTGCTGCGGCATGGCGGGCTCCTTCGGCTTCGAGAAGGAAAAGTACGACGTGTCGATGGCGTGCGCCGAGCGCGTGCTGCTGCCCGCGCTGCGCGCGGCCGGCGACGACACCCTCGTGATCGCCAACGGCTTCAGCTGCCGCGAGCAGGTGGCGCAGGCCACGGGGCATCGCCCGATGCATCTCGCCGAGGTCCTGCGTCTCGGGCTGCGGTTGGACGAGGCGTAGGACGGCGTGCCCGAGGACGACGTCGTCTAGCCTTCCGGCGGGCCGGCCATCCAGCGCTCGTGCGCCCGGCGGTACACGTCCGGCTCCTGGGGCTTCACGAAAACCATCACGACCTCCGGATGGCGCTCGCGGATGTGCGCTTCCAGCCGCTTCACGATGCCCTGCACCTGCGATGCGCGCAGGTCGTCGTCGAAATCGATGCTCAGCGCCGCCACCACCTCGTGGGGCGCGAGCTGGATGGTGAGCAGGCCGTTGTACGCGGCGATCCCAGGCTCGGCGCGCGCGATGCGACCGATCGACTCCACCAGCGAGGGCCGCGCCGCCTCGCCGATGAGCAGCTGCTTGTTCTCGCGGGCGGTGAAGAGCGCGACCGCCGCGAGCAGCACGCCGATCCCGATCGAGGCCATGCCGTCGTAGATCGGCTCGCCGAGGAATTCGGATGCGCCGATGCCCGCGGCGGCGATCGCGATGCCGATGAGCGCCGCGGTGTCCTCCAGGAACACCATGATCGTCGCCGGGTCCTTCGTCTCGCGCGCGGTCTCGAGGAAGCCGCGGCCCGCCATGCGCCGGCGCAGCTCCCGGAACGCGAACCACCACGAGCCGCTCTCGAGGGCCGCCGAGATCGCGAGCACGATGTAGTTCACCTCCGGACGCTCGATGGGCTCCGGCGCCATCACGTGGCGCACGCCCTCCCAGAACGAGACGCCGGCGCCGAGCGCGAAGAGCATCACCGACACCATGAAGCTCCAGAAGTAGACCTCGCGGCCGTAGCCCAGGGGATGCGCGGCATCCGGCGCCTTGCGCGAGCGGTGCTCCCCGTAGAGCAGGAGCACCTCGTTCGACGTGTCCGCGGTCGAGTGCACCGCCTCGCTCAGCATCGCGGAGCTGCCCGTCACCGTCGCCGCCACGAACTTCGTCACCGCCACGAGCAGGTTGCCCGCGAGCGCGGCGTACAGGACGATGCGCCCGCCCTTGCGCTTGGCGCCCGCGGCGCTCATGTGAGGGCGAGCCGCGCGCCGAGGATGAGCCCGTAGAGCGCGTGCGCGGCGATGGTGGTGAGCGGCGTGCGGTAGCCGTAGTTGAGCGCGAGGAAGCCCGGCGGCTGCAATCGCCGGCCGCGGATCGGCCCCTCGTACTCGCTCGCCATGCGCGGGTGCACGTAGGGAAGGAGCGGAAGCAGCATCACGAGCAGCACCGCGCCGTGCACGGCGCCCAGCAGCAATCCCAGCTCCCAGCCGGTGCGGCCGATGCTCGCGAAGATGAAGTAGTAGACGAAGGCGAAGAGCCAGCCCCCGAGGAGATAGAAGACGAGGCCCAGCGCTTGCGCCGCCGAGCGCTCGCCGGTGAACATGGTGCCGATGAGGAACGGGATCGACAGGCGCGAGTA
>DASUXK010000344.1:0-14942 GCA_036377935.1 Usitatibacter sp. | reverse complement strand
CGGCGAGGACGATCGCGAGGATGCCGCGAACAATGCCGCGCGCGCTAGCGCTTCTCCAACTCGCGAACCTCATCTTCCGCCTCCTTCACGGCGCGCTCGAGCCCGGCGAGCCGCTGCTGGTACTCCTCGGTGGGCACCGGGCGCGTGCCGCCGCCCACGTTGCCGATGAACCGGATGTCGCCGTCGCCCGGATGCTCGCGCGCATCGGCGAGCGCCTTGCGGGCCCTCTCGAGCCGGCCTTGCGCCGCTTCGAGCTTCTGCGCCTCGGTGGGCTGCGGCGGCGCGGCCTCCTTCGCCTTCGCACCCGGCTCCTCGCGGCCCGACGGCGCCGCGGCGGGCTTCGGCACGCCGAGCGTCGCCTTGTTCGCGTTCGGGTCGATGTCGATGCGGATCACGCGGCCGTCGAAGTCCTTCGGCGGCTCCCCGGAATAGGTGACCTTGCCGTTGCGATCGATGAGCTTGTAGACCGTCTGCGCCCAGGAAGGTGCGGCGGCCGCCACCAGCAGCGCCGTCGCGAGAAGCGGGATCGAGCGGTACACGGTTTTCCTCCTCTAGGCCGCCGCGGCGCGGGCGCGCGCGCAGACGCGGCAATGCGGATCGCGCGCGAGGCGCACCTCGTGCCAGCGGCTCGCGAGGGCATCGAAAAGCACCAGCCGCCCGGCGAGCGATTCGCCCACGCCGGCCACGAGCTTGATGGCCTCCGCCGCCTGGACCGTGCCGACGATGCCCACGAGCGGCGCGAAGACCCCCATGGTCGCGCAACGCTCCTCGGGCGATTCGGCGTCCTCGGCGAAGAGGCAGTGGTAGCACGGCGCGTCGTCGCGCCGCAGGTCGAAGACGGCGACCTGGCCGTCGAAGCGGATCGCCGCGCCGGAGACGAGCGGCTTCCTCGAGGCGACACAGGCCCGGTTCAACGCATGGCGCGTGGCGAAGTTGTCGGAGCAGTCGAGGACGATGTCGGCGGCGCGCACGAGCTCCGCGATGCGCTCCGGGCCCGCGCGCTCCTCCAGCGCCTCGATGCGGACGTCCGGATTGATCGCCGCGAGCGTGCGCGCGGCGGACGCGACCTTGGGCTGGCCGATCGAATCGAGGCGGTGGACGATCTGCCGCTGGAGGTTCGTCGCGTCGACGCGGTCGCCGTCGCAGATCGTGATGCGCCCGAGGCCGCTCGAGGCGAGGTAGAGCAGCGCGGACGAGCCGAGGCCGCCCGCGCCCATCACGAGCGCGTGCGCTGCGAGGAGCCGCTCCTGCGACTCCTCGCCGAACTCGTTCAGCAGCAGGTGGCGGCTATAGCGCAGCCTCTGGACGTCGTCCATGGGCGGGCTGGCGGGCCGCCGGGCGCGGCCGCTCAGCGGCTCGCGGCGACCGCGGCGGCGGGCGTGCCGATCGGCAGCCCCTTCAGGTGGTTCAGCGCGGCGTTGAGCTGGAGGTCTTCCTTCTTGCCGTCGGCCGCCTTGGCCGGCGTCGCGGCCTCGGGCTTCGCCGCCTTCACGGAGACGTTCGCGCTCTTGCCCGCGGCGGGACCGGCGACGACCTTGTCGGTAGGCTTCGCGTTGCCGCCGTCCTCCTCGAGCTTGCCGTTCTCGACGATGAGGTGGTGCTGCAGGTCCGCCTCGCGCAGCAGGACGCGCTGGCCGCCGCCGTCCTGGACCACGATGTCGGGCGTGATCCCCTTCGCCTGGATCGAGCGGCCGCTCGGAGTGTAGTAGAGCGCGGTGGTGAGCTTCACCGCCTGGTGGTTGGGCAGCGGCAGGATGGTCTGCACCGAGCCCTTGCCGAAGGTCTGCGTGCCGAGGATGGTCGCGCGGTGGTGGTCCTGCAGCGCGCCCGCGACGATCTCCGAGGCGGAGGCCGAGGCGCCGTTCACCAGGACGACCATGGGCACGTTCTTCACGGCCGCCGGCAGCTTCGAGAGGTAGTCCTCCTTGAAAGCGCCGCGGACGTAGTTCTCCTTGTTCGCGGTGAGGCGCATCTTCGCGTCCTCGGTCCTGCCGTCGGTGTACACGACGAGGTCGTCCTTGTGCAGGAACGCCGAGGAGACGGCCACCGCGGAGTTGAGCAGCCCGCCGGGATTCATCCGCAGGTCGAGGATGAGGCCCTTCAGGTTGCCGCCGTTCTTCCGGTAGAGGTCGTCGATCGCGCTCACCAGGTTCTCGCCGGTGTGCTCCTGGAATTGCGTGATGCGCACCAGCGCGTAGCCGGGCTCGAGCAGCTTCGCCTTCACGCTCTTCACGCGGATCACGTCGCGGCGCACGACGAACTCGAGCGGCTTGTCCTCGCCCTTGCGCAGCACCGTGAGCTTCACCTCGGAGCCGGGCTTGCCGCGCATCTTCTTCACGGCGTCGGAGAGGCTGACGCCCTTCAGCGACTGGTCGTCGAGCTTCACGATGAGGTCGCCGGCCTGGACGCCCGCGCGATACGCCGGGGTGTCCTCGATGGGCGCCACCACCTTCACGAAGCCGTCCTCGGCGCCCACCTCGATGCCGAGGCCGCCGAACTCGCCCTGCGTGCCGACCTGCAGGTCGCGGTACGCGTCCTGGTCGAGGAAGGCGGAGTGCGGGTCGAGGCCCGTCACCATGCCGTTGATGGCTTCCTTCAGCAGCTTGCGGTCGTCCACCGGCTCCACGTAGTCGGTCTTGATGCGCCCGAACACCTCGCTGAAGAGGCGCAGGTCGTCGACCGGCAGCTGCAGCGCGGAGACCTGCCGGTCCGCCATCGCGGAGAAATGAAGGCTCGCCAAGATGCCGAGCACCGCGCCGAGGGCGACGAGGCCGATCTGCTGGAGTTTCTTGCCCATTCCCTGTTTCCTTCCCGAATTGCGGTTGCCGCGCTAGCGGGCCGTCCACTTCAACGGATCGAACGGTTTTCCGTCGCGGCGCAACTCGAAGTATAGACCCGAATCCGCGCTTTCTCCGGAGGCGCCCACGTTGGCGATGGGGTCGCCGGCGCGCACCTTTTCGCCCACCCTGCGGAGCAGCCCCTCGTTGTTCGCGTAGAGGCTCATGTACCCCCCGCCGTGGTCCAGAATCAAGAGGTTACCGAAGCCCCGCAGCCAGTCCGCGTACACCACGAGCCCGTCGGCCACGGCGCGCACGGTTTCACCTGTAACGGCGCGGATGAAGAGCCCCTTCCATGCCGTGCCCGTGGCTTCCCGGCGCTCGCCGTAGCGGTTCATCAACCGCCCGCGAACCGGCAGGTGCAGCTTGCCCTTGAGGCTCGGGAAGGGGCGCGCCGCGAGCGAGGCGTCGGCGACGCGGTCGACCGGCTCGCCGCCCTTCGCGCCCTCCCGCTCGCGCTCGGCGAGCGCCTTCGCGATGCGCTCGACGAGGTTGGCGAGGCGCGCCTCGTCGCGCTTCAACTCGCCGATCCGCCGCCGGTTGCGCGAGATCTCGCCCGCGATCTTCCTCACCTCGTCGGCGCGCGCCGCGCGCTCCTTCTCGAGGCGGCGGCTCTCCTTCGCCTGCTCGGCCTCGTTCTGCGCGAGCTGGTCGCGCCGCGCCTGGGCCTCGGACTGCAGCTGCGCGAGGTCGTCCTCCTCGCGCTTCAGGTCGTCGATGAGGCGCGCGCGGGCGCGCTGGATGTAGCCGTAGTACTGCAGGTGCCGCGCGGCGGCTTCGGGATCGCGCCCCTCGAGGATGAGGCGCAGCCGGTCGGTGGAGCCCTGCATGTACTGCAGGCGCAGGAGCTTCGCGGCGAGCGCCCTCTGCTTGCCGAGCGCCTCGCGGGCCGCGGCCTCCTTCGACTCGAGGGAGGCGAGCTCCTTCTCCAGCTCGCCGCGCTTGCGGCGCAGGTCGAAGAGCGCGCGGTGCGCCTCGCTCATGGCGCGGTCGCTCTCGCGCAGGCGATCGCGCGCCTCGCCGCGCGACGCCTCGGCCGCATCGAGCTCCGACTGCATCTTCTCGATGCGCGCGCGCACGTCGCGCAGCCGCCGCTCGCTCGCCGCGGCGTCCCGGGGTGCGGGCGCCGCCAGCGGCGCGAGGGAAACGAGGAGGAGGAAGGCCGCGGCCGCCCGGCGCACGAGGCGCGCGCGGGTCATCCCGCCTTCCGGGCCTTGCCCTGGCTCGCGACCGAATGCATCGCCTGCGCGACGGCGTCGGGGTCGCCGAGGTAGCGGCGCCCCGTGGCGCGAAGCTGGTCGTCGAACTCGTAGAGGAGCGGGATGCCGGTGGGCACGTTCTCGGCGACGATCGCCTCGTCGGACATCGCGTCGAAGTACTTGATGAGCGCGCGCAGGCTGTTGCCGTGGGCGGCGACCAGCACGCGCTCGCCCGCCTCCACGCGCGGCGCGATGCGCTCGATCCAGCACGGCACCACGCGGGCGACCGTATCCTTCAGGCATTCGGTGCGCGGGACCTGGCCGGGCGCGAGCGCGCGGTAGCGCGGGTCGCGCGAGGCGTCGCGCTCGTCGCCGGGCTCGAGCGCGGGCGGCGGCGTGTCGTAGCTGCGGCGCCAGGCGAGCACCTGCTTCTCGCCGTACCTCGCCGCGGTCTCGGCCTTGTCGAGCCCCTGCAGCGCCCCGTAGTGGCGCTCGTTCAGCCGCCAGTCCTTCTCCACCGGGATCCAGAGGCGGTCCATCTCCTCGAGCACGAAGTTGAGCGTGCGGATCGCGCGCTTGAGGACCGAGGTGAACGCGACGTCGAAGTCGAAGCCCTCGCGCTCCAGCAGCCGGCCCGCTTCGCGCGCCTCCTCGATGCCCTTGTCCGTGAGGTCCACGTCCTTCCAGCCGGTGAAGCGGTTCTCCCGGTTCCAGGCGCTCTCGCCGTGTCGCAGCAGCACGAGTCTCTTCATGGTTTTCATGTTACCAAACCGTCGACGCGCGCTCGCCTCCTCGCCTACACTTCACGCTTTTCGCGTGGCCCGCGCGCAACCCTTGCAAGACCCTTCCCCCCGCAGCGAGTTCAAGGCCGGCTGCCGCGAGATGCTGCCGGTGCTCTTCGGCACCATCCCGTTCGGATTCGTGTGCGGCGTGGCCGCGGTCGCCGCGGGGATGACGCCGCTGCAGGGCATTGCGCTCTCGGTGCTCTCGTTCTCGGGCATCGCGCAGCTCATCGCCGCGCAGCTCATCGCGGTGCATTCGCCGGTGATCGTGACGGTCGCGGGCGCCTTCGTGGTGAGCCTGCGCTTCCTCATGTACAGCGCCGCGATGGCGCCGCACCTCGCGCACCTCGACCGGCGCTGGCGCCTGGCGCTCGCCTACCTCATGACGGACCAGTGCTTCGCCGCGGCCGCCAGGCGCTACCACGAGCCGGGCGACGTCGGGAACCGCCACTGGTTCTTCCTCGGCGCGGCGTTGACGCTCTATCTCTCGTGGCAGGCGGCGGTGATCGCCGGCGCGGCGGCGGGCGCGCAGGTGCCGCCGGGCTGGTCCCTCGACTTCGCCGTGGTGCTCACGTTCATCGCGTTGCTCGTTCCCGCGGTGCGCACCCGCGCCGACCTCGCGGCGGCGATCGTCGCGGCGGCGATCGCGCTCGCGGCCTCCGGGCTTCCGTACCGCCTCGCGCTGGTGGTCGCGTCGATCGGGGGCATCGCGGTGGGCCTCGCGATCGAGGCGTGGAGGCGCCGATGAGCACCTGGATCGCGATCGCGGGCGTCGCGCTCTCGACGTTCCTGCTGCGCGCCTCGTTCCTGGTCTTCATCGACCCCCACCGCTTCCCGCACTGGTTCCGGCAGGCGCTCAAGTTCGTGCCGGCCGCGGTGCTCGCGGCGATCGTGGCGCCGGGGCTGCTCATGCCCGGCGGCGCGCTCGACCTCTCGCCCGGCAACCTGCGGCTCGTCGCGGGGCTGGTGGCGATGGTCGCCACCTTCCATATGCGCAATACGGTCGCCGCGGTAGCGACGGGCATGGCGGCGCTCTGGGCCCTGCAATGGGCGCTCGGCCGCCTCGGTTGAGGCGGGGAATCGCGCGCCTGTCTGCTAAAATCGTCGTTTTTCGCGCGTCGAACGGCAACATCCCGTGGGTCAATTCCTCCTCGGCAACATCGCCGGCATCCCCGTCTGGGCGGTGGCCATCGTCTTCGTGGTGAGCGGGCTCGTGCTCATAGGGCCCGAGGTGATGCGGCTCGCCGGCGCATCCAACGAGATCGGCACGCTCGACGCCACGCGCCTCCTCAACCAGGGAACGACGCTCGTCCTCGACGTGCGCGAGCCGGCGGAGTTCGCCGCGGGCCACCTGCCGAAGGCGCGCAACATCCCCCTCAAGGATCTCGGCGCGCGGCTCGACGAGATCGGCAAGTACAAGGAGCGGCCGGTGCTCGTCACCTGCCGCTCGGGCCCGCGCTCGGGATCGGCCTCGCGGGTGCTGAAACGCGCCGGATTCGGGGCGGTCTACCAGCTGAAGGGCGGGCTCGCCGCCTGGCAGCAGGCGAGCCTGCCCGTGGAGAAGTGACGCGATGCCGAAAGTGATGATGTACGCGACGGGGGTCTGCCCCTATTGCCTGATGGCCGAGCGCCTGCTGCGGGCCAAGGGCGTGACCGAGATCGAGAAGGTCCGCATCGACCTCGACCCCGCGCGCCGCGACGAGATGATGCAGCGCACCGGGCGGCGCACCGTGCCCCAGATCTACGTCGGCGAGAGGCACGTCGGCGGCTACGACGACCTCGCCGCGCTCGACCGCGCCGGCGGGCTCGATCCCCTGCTCGCCGCGTAGGCGCGGCGCCCCGAATTCCCTCCCGAGGAGCCCCGATGAGCGAAGCCCAGAACAACCAGCCCGTCTTCTCGATCGAGAAGGTCTACGTGAAGGACCTCTCGCTGGAGATCCCGAACGCGCCGCAGTCGTTCCTCGAGCGCGAGGCGCCCACGGTGGACGTGCAGCTGCACCACAACTCGAACGGCGTCGAGGAGGGCGTGTACCAGACGGTGCTCACGGTGACGGTGACGGCGAAGGTGAAGGAGAAGACGCTCTTCCTCGTGGAGGCCGCGCAGGCCGGCATCTTCGTGATCCGCAACGTCCCGCCGCAGGAGCTGGAGGCGGTGCTCGCCATCGCGTGCCCGAACATCCTCTTCCCCTACGCGCGCGAGGTGATCTCGGACGTCGTGACGCGCGCCGGCTTCCCGCCGGTGGTGCTCTCGCCCGTGAACTTCGAGGCGATCTACCAGGCGCAGCGCGATCCGCAGCCGCAGGAGCCGGCGGTGCAGATCATCACGCCGACGGCTTCCCACTAGCCGTGAGGCTCCTCGCCGCCGCCGTGCTCGCGCTCGCCGCCGGAGCGGCGTGCGGCGCGGAGTACCGATCGCTCGGCGACCAGCCGGCGATCCTCTACGACGCGCCCTCGACGAAGGCCGACAAGCTCTTCGCCGTCACGCGCCACTATCCGTTCGAGGTGCTCGTGAAGCTCGAGCAGTGGACGAAGGTGCGCGACGCGAACGGCGAGGTGGGCTGGGTCGAGAACGCCGCGCTGGGCGATCGCAACATGGTGGTCGTGACGGCGCCGCTCGCCGACGTGCGCGCCGCGCCCGATCCGCAGTCTCCGCTCGTCTTCGAGGCGTACAAGCAGGTGCTGCTGGAGGTGCTCGGGCCGCCCGCCGACGGGTGGGTCAAGGTGCGCCACCGCGACGGGCAGGAGGGCTACATCCGCACCTCGCACGTCTGGGGCGCCTGAGCCCGCGCGGCGGGCCCTGCCCATGGACATCGCGATCCTCGGCGCCGGCGCGTGGGGAAGCGCGCTCGCCGCGGCGCTTTCCGCCCATCACCGCGTGGCGCTGTGGACGCGCAGCGCCGCCCAGCGCACCCACATCGCCGCGACCCGGCGCAGCGCCTACCTCCCCGGCATCGAGCTGCCCGCGGGCGTGACCGTCACCGACGTGATGGCCGAGGCCGCGCGCGGGCGCGAGCTCGTGATCGCCGCCACGCCGACCGCGGGCCTGCGCGATGCGCTCGCCGCGCTCGCGGCGCACGCGTCCCCGGTGCCGCTCCTCTGGGCGTGCAAGGGATTCGAGCTCGATACGTCGCGCCTCCCCCACGAGGTCGTCGCGGAGACCCTGCCCGGTTGGAGGGAGGTGGGCGCGTTCTCCGGGCCCAGCTTCGCGATCGAGGTGGCGCGCGGGCTTCCCGCGGCGCTCACCGTCGCCTCGCGGGACGAGGGGTTCGCACGCCGCGCGGCCGCCGCACTGCACCACGCGCCGCTGCGCATCTACTCGAGCGTCGACGTGACCGGCGTGGAGCTCGGCGGCGCGCTCAAGAACATCATGGCGATCGCGGCCGGCATCAGCGACGGCCTGGGACTCGGCGCGAACGCGCGCGCCGCGCTCGTCACGCGCGGGCTCGCGGAGATGGCGCGCCTGGGCGTGCGCATGGGCGGCGAGCCCGACACCTTTATGGGGCTCACCGGACTGGGAGACCTCGTGCTCACCGCGACCGGCGACCTCTCGCGCAACCGCACCGTGGGCATGCGCATCGCGAGCGGCATGCCGGTGCAGCGCATCCTCGCGGAGCTCGGACACGTGGCCGAAGGCGTCTCCTCCGCGCGCGCCGCCCGCGAGCTCGCGCGCCGCCACGGCGTCGACATGCCGATCACGCAGGCGGTGTGCGCGGTCCTCTTCGAGGGCCTCGCGCCGACCACCGCGGTCGAGGCCCTCCTCTCGCGCGACACCCGCCCCGAGATCGCCTGAAAGTTACCGCGCCTTACAGGCGCAGCATCGCTGTCATTGGCCGCGCGGGGACCGTGGGCGATAATGCCGCCCATCGTGCCAACGCCCGCGGCGCACATCTCGCGGAGTACCAGAACGCGGCTCGGGCTCACGGTCGCGTGCGCGCTCTCCGTGATTCTCCACGCCACGCCGCTTTCCGCGGCGCAGGAGCCCGTTTCTCCCGAGCGCCGCGCGATCCTCGCCGCGCGCGACCGCAAGGCGGCCGAGGCGCGCGAGCAAGGCTACTGGATCGTCGCGCGCGGCGAGCACCTGCGACTCATCGCGCAGCAGTTCTTCCACGGCGATCGCGGGAGCCAGGCGCGGCTGCGCGATTACCTGGTCGCGCACAACCCGCACGCGTTCGTGCACGGCGATCCCGCGCGACTGATTCCCGGCGCGCGGCTCGAGTTGCCGCCGGACGTCCGCTCGACCCGCGCGCCGAAGACGCAAGCCTCGACGCACGCGAGTCCGCCTGCCGTTTCCGCATCGATGGCACCCGCGGCTCCCGCACCGGTCGCGCCCGCCGCGGCTCCCGGCGCCACCGTCGTGCCCGCGCCGGAGTTCGCGCCCGGCCCTCCCCCGCCGCCGCCTCCCGCGGCTCCCGCGGCGTACGTGGACCAGCTGATCGAGGGCATGCCCACCGAGCCGGAAGACACCGCGGCCATGGAGCGCGCCGCGATGCTCCCCGGCCAACGCTTCGTTTCGGTCGAATATCGCGCGGAGGGCCGAGCGCCCCCGGGAGGAGGCCATGCGCTCGAGCAGGGCGTGCAGCTCCAAGCGAGGCGCGAGACCCTCGACTACGGCGACTTCTACTTCGAGGGCGCCGTGCGCGACACGCGGCTCGCCCCCGGCGAGCGCTCGGTGAGCCGCAATGCCGGCGGGCGCTTCACGCTCTACCAGCAGGCGTTTCCCATCGTCGAGGGTTGGCTCGCGGACAACACGCTGGGCGTGGTGCGCACGCCGCCCGATTTCCTGAATGCCTCGTACCGCATCTTCCTGCCCACCTCGCTCATGGCGGGGGCGAGCACGGTGGTGTCCGACGGCGCGCACACGTTCATGGGCTACGCCGGTCACGTGGGACGACTGGAGGGCTCGGCGGTGCAGACGTTCGATCCCACGACCGGCGATGTCGCGGGGTTGGGCTATGCGCAGCGCGCCGGGCGCTGGACCTTCGGCGGGCAGGCGATCGGGATTCGCGGCAGCGCGGAGGTCCCGGACCATGCCGCGGCCACCCTCGGCGCGGAATACGGCGCGGTCGGCGCGTTCGTGCACGACAAGGCGCAGCTGGTCGCCGACGACCGCGGCCGCTTCGGCGCGTGGTTCGACGGCGACATGACGAGCGGGCGGTTGCGCCAGCGCTTCGGCGCCTACCAGCTCGATCCGGGTCTCGCGTGGAGCGAGGCGCCGATGATGAACGACCAGCGCGGCGCGTACTGGCGCGGCGACTACCAGATGCTGCGCTACACGCTTTCGGGCGGCGCCGACTACCTGCAGACCAACCTCGACGACGATCCGTCGCGGGCCGCCATCCGCTCGGCGACCGGCTACGGGACGTTCTCGCTGCGCATCGATCGCAACCTCAGCGTCGGCGCGGGCCTCACGTACCAGCGCCTGCGCACGCGCCACGGCGACGCCGAGCGCGGCAACGTGCTCTCCGGCAACGCGTACGCGGCATGGACCAACGCGCTGGGCCTGAGCCGGTTCGATTTCACGAGCTACCGCGGCACGGCGACCGGCTCCCCCGACAACACGATCGACACGCTCGCGTGGAGCCAGGAGTGGCCCGCACTGGGCCCCGTGTCCCTCAGCTCGACGCTGACCCGGTCGAACGAAAAGGACCTCGGCGTGCGCACCACGCGCTCGAGCGTCGGCGTCTCGGCCCACGGGCCGCTCTTCAGCGACACGCTCTGGGACGCGAGCGTCGTCTACGGCCGCATCGACGGGCCGCGGGGCGTCGAGGACAACGTGAACGTGAGCGCGAGCGCGACGTGGCCCTTCGCGCGCCACTGGGTCGCGCTCGCGCAGGTGAGCGTGAACACGTTCGAGGCCACGCCGGCGATACCGGGAAGCGATGTACCGGAAACGCAGAACGACAAGCGCGTCCTCATCGGCGTGCGCTACGAGGAATCCGCGGGAACGCCGTACCAGACGCTCGGGCTGCGTCACGGCCCGGGCAGCGGGCGCCTGTCCGGCCTCGTGTTCTTCGACGAGAACGGCGACGGATTGCGCCAGCCGACCGAGCGCGGCGCGGCGAACGTGACGGTCTACCTCGACGGCCGGTATCCCGTCACCACCGATGCGCAGGGACGCTTCGGCTTCGGCATGGTCTCGCCCGGAAGCCACCGCCTGCGGATCCTGAACGAGGCGCTGCCCCTGCCCTGGAGCATCGACGACCAGCGTCCGCCGGTGGCCGACGTGCCGCTGCGCGGCGAGGCGAACGTCGAGATCCCGCTTACGAAGATCCGCCCTTGAGCGGCGCGGCGCCCGCGAGCGTGGAATCGATCTCCTGCTTGCCGCCGTCCCACTCGATGGTGCCGCGCAGCCTCAATGGGTACACGAGCTCCGGCGCCTTCTTGTCGGGCCCCTGTTGCGGCCAGAGCGCGACGGCGCGCGTCTCGCCCGGCAGGATCGGGAACGGCGAGACCACGAACTCGTAGCTCTTGCCCGCGGCGTCGCGGCCCTCGAGCACGCCTTCGGGGCGCCCGTGCGACTTGCCGCTGTTGTGGAACGTGGCCGAGGGCGTGAGGCGGCCGTTGAACTCGTGCATGCCCACGCCGCGCAGCTCGAGCTTCGGCGCCACCTCGCCGACGGCGACGTACACGATCACGCCGATGCGGCCCTCGAGGGGAAACTGGATGTTGCCCGCGCTCACGGGCGGCGCGGTGGGCGCCGCCTTCTCCACCATGATCGCGAAGCGGCACTCCTGGGCCGGAGCGTCCGCGGGAACGTGCACCTCGAAGCGGAACTTGCGCACGCCGCGCGGCTGCATGCTCACGGTGCGCCGCTCGATGCGCACCCAGGGCCGGCAGCTGCCCGCCTGCAGCGGCGCCTCGAACTCGACGCCGCCCTTCTCGTTCAGCCGCCAGTCGGACGTGGAGACGCCGAACTCGTCGGGGGTCGACGCGTCGTTGCCGATCTCGAGCACCTGGTGCAGCACCTGGCCCGGCTTCGCGCGCAGCTCGAAACGCGGCGGGCTCACCAGCCCTGCGAAGGAAGCGACGTCCGACGAGACGGCGAGGGCTGCGAGCGCCGCGGCTGCAAGCGCGCTAGGGCGCCACGTCGATCTCGAATACCGGGTCGAACTCAATGCCTCGCTCCGAGGTTCGCGCGTCGAAGAGGATCCGGAAGTCGAAGTAATCCGACATCACGGGCTGCGCAATCTTACCGCGCCATACGAGCGCGCGGTCCCCGGGAACGACGGAGCCGGGCGCGAACGTGCCGCGCGTGGTCCACTCCACGCGCATTCCCGTCGGCGCCTTGAGGCCCCTCACGTGTTGGGGGATGGCGAGGTAGATCTCCGCGTCCTTGCCGACATAGGGCGCGGTGCGCAGGCGCATCTCCATCCCGCGCACCTCGGCGACGAGCGCGTTGAGCTGGTCCTCGTTCCAGTCGCCCGCGCCGTCGTAGAGCCATTGCGCCGTGGTTTCCACGCGCTGGCGCGGCGAGGCCGAGTCGTCCAGCCGCGTGGAGGCGGCGGCGACGCCGCACAGCGCGATGCCCGCCGCGAGCGCGAGCGCGCGGCGCATCACGGCATCGACAGGGTGTAGGTCACCCTTCCCGTGTAGGTTCCGGCGGAGACGACGCTCTGGTTGAGGTAGCGGAACTGCGCGCAGATGCACGCGCGCTGCGAGGTGTTGATGCTGATGAGCGGCTGTCCGGCGCCGCCGCTGAAGGCGCCCGAGGGAATCGTGCTCGGCGCGTTGAGGCACCCGTTCGGTCCGCCGCCCGGCGTGCTCGCGGTCCACGCGAACTGCGAGAACGGGATCGTCGAGCCGCCCGACGTGAGAGGGATCGACGAGTTGACCGAGAGCGTCGCGGTGCGCGGGTTACTGTTCTGCGAGCGCGCCTGGATGTCGATGAGCACCGTGTTGCCCGGACACGTCGGGCTCGCCGGCGTGACGTTCGTGCTCGTGACCGCGACGCCGTTGCCGACGTTCGCGCCCGGCACGCTGAAGTTCACCTGGTTCACCCCGCCGCCGGTGCTGCCGATCTGCAGGATGAGGCGTCCGCCGCCGCTGCCGATCACCACCGTCGCCGCGTGGGCCGAGCATGCGGCGAGGAGTGCGCAGGAGAGGAGCTCTTTCTTCATCGCGCGAAAAAGGCCGGGGAGCTCGCGCCGCCCCGGCCTTCGCTTCGGATCGCCGACCGGCGCGTTACGGCATCGAGGCAGTATACGTGACGCGGCCGCCGTTGGCCTGCGTACCGTACGTGCCCGCCGAGGGGATCGTGGTGTTCGCGTACGCGTAGGTCCAGGTGGCGGAGCGGTTGGTCACGTTGCCCGCGTTGAGGACCGGCGTGCTGGTGTTGCCGCCGGCGTTCGAAAGCGTCGGCGCATCGAGGTTCGCGGCGTCGCTCGACGTCGTCGTGATCTCGCTGTAGTTGATCGTGTCGGCGAGCGTGGCGTGCTTCAGGCCCGTGCCGCCGCTGTTGTTGCCTTCGCTGATGGTGATCTGCCCGCCGTTGCCGAGCACCGACACGGTCGCGCCCGAGCCGCCCGCGGCGTTGCCGCCCGCGCCGGCCACCGGCGTGGAGTTGCCCACGTTCGCCGCCGTCGGCGAGAACGTGATCTGGTCGATCGTCACGCCCGCCGTGCCGACCCGGAACGAGAGGAAGCGCGGGATCACGATCGAGAAGTCGAGGCGTGCGTTGGTGCTCAGCGCGCCGCCGCCGTTCACGGTGGTCGATTCGGCCTGGGCGGGAAGCGATGAGGACAGCGCGGCGCCGAGGGCCAGGGCGAGTGCGGCTTTCATCATTTTCGTATTCGTTTTTTTCATGGAGGTCACTCCGTTTCAGGTTGATCGGTCCGGGGCCTTTCCCGGACCCCCGTTGCATGGCCTCCATTAAACGGGGAAGGAGCGTTCGATTCTGTGAGACCCTCCACAGAAGAACCTGTTTTTGCTGCATTTTTTCGCCTTTCGGCGTTTCACTGGTAATCGGCCTGTAACTTTCGGCCGTTCGTTCGGCGCAACGCGCCGTTCGTCCGCGCAGAGCTATCGGCCGCCTTCGAACCCCAGCTGGCGCCACGCTTCGTACACGACGACGGCCACCGCATTGGAGAGGTTGAGGCTGCGATTGCCCGGGCGCATCGGAAGGCGGATGCGGGCCTGCGCGGGGAAGGACTCGAGCATCGCGGGCGGAAGGCCCGCCGTTTCCGGGCCGAAGAGGAACGCATCGCCCGCGCGGTACGCGATCTCGCTGTAGCGCGACGTGCCGCGCGCGGAGACCGCGAAGATCCGCCGTCCGGCGAGCGCCGCGGCGCAAGCGTCCCAATCGCGATGCACGACGACCGTGGCGAGCTCGTGGTAGTCGAGGCCCGCGCGGCGCAGCTGCCGGTCGTCCATCGAGAAGCCGAGCGGCTCGACGAGATGCAGCCGCGCGCCCGCGTTGGCGCAAAGCCGGATCACGTTGCCCGTGTTGGGCGGGATCTCCGGCTGGAAGAGGATGACGTCGAAGGAATTCACGGCTGCGAGGGATCGGGCGCGCGAGCGAGCGCCCAGACGGCGACCGATTCCGCGCCCGCCGACTTCAACACCCGCGCGATCGTGTCCGCGGTGGCGCCGGTGGTGAGCACGTCGTCCACGATCGCCACGCGCGCCCCTGCGAGCGATTGCGTGCACGCGAATGCGCCGCGCAGGTTGTCGCGCCGCGCGCGGCGCCCGAGGCCCGCCTGCGCGGGCGTCTCGCGCAGCCGCACGAGCAAGCCGGGCGCCACGCGCACGCGCAGCCGGCGGCCCACTTCCCGCGCGATCTCGAGCGCCTGGTTGAATCCGCGCGCGCGAAGGCGCGCCGGCGAAAGGGGCGGGACGACGAGGGCGTCGGGCCGCGGCTCGCCCGCGGCGATTTCCGCGAGGGAACGCGCGAGCCTTCGCCCCAGCGCGAGGTCGCCCGCGTACTTGAAGCGCTGCACCAGCCGGTCGAGGGGAAAGCGGTAGTCGAAGCACGCGATCGCGCGGTCGAACGCGAAACGCTGTCGACGGCACGCCGCGCATGCGCCCTGCGCCGCGTGCAACGACAGCGCGCAATGCGGACACGCCGCGCTCTTTCGCGAGAGATCGCGCGCGCACGCCTCGCACAGCATGCCGGCGCGCGCCGCGCA
>DASUXK010000343.1:0-7820 GCA_036377935.1 Usitatibacter sp. | reverse complement strand
CACGGCCTCGGGCGTGATCACGCGCTAGGCGACCGCACCGGCAGCAGGTCCAGCAGCTTGAGGCGCTGCACCTTGCCCGAAGGGCCGCGCGGCAATTCGTCCACGAAGTGGATCGCCTTCGGCGTCTTGTACTTGCCGAGGTGCTCCACGCAGAAAGAGCGGATCTCCTCCTCGGAGCAATCCATGCCGGGCCGCCGGATCACGCACGCGACGATCTCCTGCCCGTAGTGGCGATCCGCGACGCCGACCGCCGCGGCATCGAGCACCGCGGGATGGCGCAGCAGCACCTCGTCGATCTCGCGCGGCGCGATGTTCTCGCCGCCCTTGATGATGAGCTCCTTGATGCGCCCCGTGACGAAGAAGTAGCCGTCGGCATCGCGCACGCCGACGTCGCCGGTGCGCAGCCACCCGTCGGGGAAGAACGCCGCCGCGGTGGCTTCCGGATTCTTGTAGTACCCGGCCATCACCTGCGGGCCGCGCAGCGCGATCTCGCCGGGCGTGCCGTCGGGAAGGCAATGGCCCTGCTCGTCCACGATGCGCGCCTCGCAGCCCGAGGGCTTGCCCACGGAGCCGACCTTGCGTTTGTCGGGCTCCCACGGATTGGAGAACGCCGGCGCCACCGTCTCGGTGAGGCCCATGGTCTCGATCACGCCGATGCCGAAGCGGCTCTGGAAGGCGAGCAGGTGCTCGGGCGGCAGCGGCGCGGAAGCCGTGCGGCAGAACCGCACGTGGGCGATCGACTCGCGCGCCGGCGCGGCGCCTTCGAGGAGATAGCTCACCATCGTGGGCACGAGGTTCAGCCACGTGCAGCCGTGGCGCGTCGCGAGCTCCCAGAACCGGCCCGCGGAGAACTTCGGCGGCATCGCGAGGGAGCCGCCGTGCGCGATGGGTGCGAGCATGGTCACCGCGAAGGCGTTGATGTGGTAGAGCGGCAGCACCGCCGTCACGCGGTCCTCGGGCCCGAGGCGATGCTCGGCGCTGATCGCGTGCGCGTTGGCGCAGAGGTTCGACTGCGTGAGCATCACGCCCTTGGGCTTGCCCGTGGTGCCCGAGGTGTACATGAGGAGCGCGAGCGCGTTCGCATCGACCGCGGGCAGGGCGAACCCGTCGTCGGCCGCGTCCTCGCCGGGCAGCGTGGGCGAATCGGGATCCACTTCCACCACGCGGATCGCGCGCGGGATCGACGCCACCACCTCGCGCAGCTTCTCGGCGCGATCGGGCGAGACGAAGACCACGGCGGCGTCGCAGTGGTCGATCACGTAGCGCATCTGCTCGGGCTGCGAGAGCAGGTTCACCGGGTTCACGCAGTAGCCGCCCGCCATGGCGCCCATGAGGATGCGCAGCGTCGCGATCCCGTTGGGCATCACGATGGAGACGTGCGCGCCCGGCTTGCCCGCGAGGCGGCCGACGAGCGCGGCCACGCGCCGGCAGGAGCGATCCAGCTCGCCGAAGGTGAGCGTGCGCCCGGTCTCGGGGGCGAGGAAGTAGGGAGCGTGCGGCCGCTCGCGCGCCTGCGCGGCGACGAGCTGCGCCACGGTGGAAGGTCGGTCCGCCATCACTTGCCCCAGCGCGCGAAGTAATCGCCGAGCAGGTCCTCGACGGTGGGCATGCGCTCGGGAATCGGCCGCGAGACGCGCGTCACGTTCATGTACTGGCGCACGTTGAGGTTGTCGGAGAAGTTGTTGCGGCCCCACGTGCCGCAGCCCATCGAGAGCGAGAACGGCAGGCCGTTGTTGAACCCGCCGCCGTTGCCGACGACGTGCACCTGGTTCACGATCACGCGCGCCACGGGTAGGGTGAGGCCGAGCTCGAGCGCGCGCGCGTCCACCTTGCTGTGCAGCGACACCGAGTGGCCCGCGCCCTGATAACCGTAGATGCGGCGCACGATCTCCTTCGCCTCGGCGAAGTCGCGCGCGCGATACACGGTGAGCACCGGCGAGAGCTTCTCGCCGGAGAACTTGTGCGCGGGGCCCACGCCCTTCTCCTCCACGAGGAGCACCTTCGCCTGCTTCGCCTCGGGATTCGCGAGCCCGGCGCGCTGCGCGATGGCGGGCGCCGACTGGCCGATCACCGCGGAGGAGAGCTTGCCCTCGGGCCACATGCACGACTCGAGCTTGCGGCGGTCCTCGCCCGCGACCGGCACGCAGCCCTGTTTCGCGAGCGCGGCGAGCATGCGCTCGGCGATCGCCTCCACCAGCACGACGCTGTTCTCCGAGGAGCAGCTGGTCGCGTTGTCGAAGGTCTTGGACTGCACGATCTTCGCCGCCGCGTCGTCGAGGTCGGCGGTCTCGTCCACGATCGAGGCGACGTTGCCCGCGCCCACGCCGAAGGCCGGCGTCCCGCTCGCGTAGGCCGCCCGCACGTTGGACTGCGAGCCCGTCGCGACCACGAGGTCGCACTGGCGCATCAGCTCCGCCGTCGCGTCCTTGGTCACCGGCGCGGGCAGCATCTGCACGAGGTCGCGCGGCGCCTTGATGCGGTCGAGCTCCGCGTGGATGAACTCGATCAGCTTCGCGCAGGTGCTCGCGCCCTTGGGCGAGGGCGCGACGATGACGGCGTTCCTCGCCTTGAGGCTGTTGAGGATCTTGTTCGCCGGCGTGGCGGCCGGGTTGGTCGAGGGCGTGATGGCGCACACCACGCCCACGGGGCGCGCGATCTCGATGATTCCCTTCGCGGGATCCTCCGAGACCACGCCGACGGTCTTCATGCCGTGCAGGTCGCGCAGCAGCCCCAGCGTCTTGCGGTGGTTCTTGAGGACCTTGTCCTCGACGTCGCCGATGCCGGTGTCGCGCACGGCGAGCTCGGAGAGCGTGCGGTTGCGCGAGGGCTCGAGGATCGCCCAGGCCGCCGCGGCGACCAGCTCGTCGACGCGCGCCTGGTCGTAGCCGTCGGCGATCGCCTGCGCGGCCCGCGCGCGGCCGACGAGCGCGGCGATGCGCTCGGCCAGGGGCGCCATCACGGCGGCGCTCACGGCTTCGCCTCGTGGCGCAGGCCCACGGCGGCGGCGGGCCCCGAGCGCTTCGCGCGCAGCACGCCGCGCAGGTGGCGATAGAGCGGCCACGCGAGCGCGAGCGCGGTGAAGGCCATCACCACCGAGCTGATGGGACGGGTGAAGAAGATGGTCCAGTCGTTCTGGTAGGCGATCATGCTGGTCATGAAGGAATTCTCCGCGACGGGCCCGAGGATGCAGCCGAGGACCATCGGGGCGATGGGGAAGCGGTAGCGCTCGAAGAGGTAGCCCACGACGCCGAAGATCACGATCATCCACAGGTCGGTGAGGCTGTTCCTCGCGCTGTAGGCGCCGACGAAGCAGAAGAGCGCGACGAAGGCGGAGGTCGCCGCCTCGGGCAGGCGCAGCACCCAGATGAGCGGCTTGATGGCGAAGTAGCCGAGCAGGCACATGCCGATCACCGCCGCGAACATCGAGGCGAAGATCGTGTACACCATGTCGCCGCTCGTCTGGAAGATCTGCGGGCCGGGCTGCACGCCGTGCAGCAGGAACGCGCCGAGGATCACGGCGGTCGCGCCGCTGCCGGGGATGCCGAGCGCGAGGAGCGGCACCATGTGGCCGCCCACGGTCGCGGTGGAGGCGAGCTGCGGCGCGACGATGCCTTCCGGGATGCCGGTGCCGAGCTTGTCGCGGCGTTTCCCGTACTGCGCTTCCACGCCGTACGCGACGAAGGAGCCGACGGTGGCGCCGGCGCCCGGCACGATGCCGCAAATCACGCCGATGAGCGAGCTGCGCAGCACCGTGCTCTTGAGCGGGCGGATCTCGCGCCACCGCGGCAGCCGCGTCTCCACGTCGCGATCCGATTCCATCGCCGGCGTGACGAAGCCCTGCTCCATGCGCGCGAGCACCTCGCCCAGGCCGTACGCGCCCACCATGACCGTGAGGTACTCGATGCCGTCCTTCAGGATCGGGACGTGGAAGGTGAAGCGGTCCGCGCCGTAGGTGTCGTCCACGCCCACGCAGGCGATGAGCAGGCCCACGCACAGGCTGATCACGCCCTTGGCGAGCTCGCCCCCGGAGAGCGCCACCACGCCCGCGAGCCCGAAGAGCACGATCGCGAAGTACTCCGGCGCGTCGAAGCGCAGCGCGAACTTCGCGAACGGCACCGCGAGCGCGACCGCCGACACCGCCGTGATGAGGCCGCCGGCGAGGGCTGCGAGCAGCACCCAGCCGAGCGCCTTCGCCGGCTCGCCGTGGCGCGCCATCGGATAGCCGTCCCAGAGGAGCGGCACGTCGAGGGGTTCGCCGGGAATGCGGAAGAGGATCGAGGTGAACGCGCCGCCGTACGTGCCCGAGAGGTACATCGCGGTGAGCAGCACGATCGACTCGGTGACGCCCATGCCGTAGGTGAAGGGCAGCGCGAGGACCACGCCCATGACGAGCGTGAGCCCCGGAAGCACGGCGACGAGCATGCCGACCACGAGCCCCACCGCGAGCGCGATGGCGTTGGTCGGCGTCCCGAGATTGACGAAGCCGTGCGCCAGCTGATGCAGGACGTCTAGCATGTCGCTCCCTAGTGGATCCCCAGCGCGGCCATGATCCACGCCGAGAGGGTGCGGAACGGGCCGACGCCGAGCGGCAACGACACGTACACCACCTTCATGAACACGAACACGAACGTGAGGCTGCCCAGCACGCTCGCCGCGGCGACGATCTTCGGCCGGCGGAACCGCCCGACCCACATGAACGCCGCGAGGAAGAGCGCGGTGGCGAGGACGAAGCCGAGGTACGCGATGCCGGGCACGTAGAGGATCGTGAGGCCGATGCCGCCGGCGAGGAGCCGCCAGTCGCGCTCGCCCTCGGCGTCCGCGCCGGGCTGCGGCGCGCGCGCGACGTCCGCCTCGCCCGCGCCGGGCGATTCGAGCAGCCGCCGGCCGATCTGGATCGCGCACACGACGAGCAGGAGGATCAGCACCGCGCGCGGCCAGAAGTCCGGGCCGAGCTGGCCCGGGCGTCCGAGACTCGCGAACCGCGCGGTGTCGTGGTAGAGGTAGGCCGCCCCGGCGGCGAGCGCCGCGTACGGGGCGACCAGGCGCAGGCGCTCCTTCACGAGCGCCTCAGCCCTTCTTCCCCATGGCGGCCTTCATGTCCGCGAGCTGCTGCTTGAGGAAGGTGCCGGCCTTGTCCGCCCCGATGAAGCTTTCCGGATCGGCGTACTGGGCCTCGAGGAACTTCTTGTACTCGTCGTCGGCGGCCACCTTCGAGAGCGCGTTGCTCAGCATCTTCACGCGGTCGGCGGGCGTTCCCGACTTCACGACGTACGAACGGAACTGCGGCAGCGTGATGTCGTAGCCCAGCTCCGTGGAGCACGGCACGTCCGGGAAGGCGCCGAGGCGCTTCTTCGCGAAGATCATCATCGGCTTGATCTGCTTGTTGGTGATGAACTGGCGCACGTCGCCCGCCTGCTCGTAGAGCGCGTCGACGTGGCCGCCGATCACCGAGACGTAGCGCTCGGAAGGCTTCGCGTACGGCACCTGGATCACCTCGATGCCCTTGGCGGCGAGGAAGGAGAGCGTCATGTCGTCGACGCTGCCGAAGCCGAGCGTGGCGACCTTGAGGGTCTTCGGCTTCGCCTTCGCCTCCTTCTCGAACTGCGCCCAGTCCTTGATGCGGCCGTTCTCCGCGAGGAAGAGGAACGACGGGCACTGCATCATGATCGCGATCGGCGTGATGTCGTCCACGCCCCAGCGCGGCGCCTTGCCGGCGAGCAGCGCGTTGGTGTCGGCGATGTACACCGCCATCGAGTAGCCCTCGGCGGGCTCGGAGAGGAGCTTCGCCATGCCGGTGGCGCCGGTCGCGCCCGGCACGTTCACCACCGGGAACGACGTCTTCATCTGCGGCTCGATCAGCTTCGCGGTGAGGCGCGCGAGCTGGTCGGCGCCGCCGCCGGGACCCCACGGCACGATGATGTCGATGGGGCGCGTGGGATAGTCCTGCGAGAGCGCGAAGCGCGGGGCCAGCGCCGCCGCCGATGCGGCGATCAGCAGCGAGCGGCGGGTCATGCGATGCGGATTGCGTTCGTCCATCTCGATCTCCTCTCTATCGTTGTTCGGCTTCATGAGACTGCGTCCAGCAGGATGCCATGCCTCGCGGATCACGTCATGGGTTGCGCATCCCTCGTGCGATAATGGCTGCCTTCCCATGGATATCCTGGAACGGCTTTTCGAGCGCGCGAAGGCGCGCGTGCGCCGCATCGTGCTGCCCGAGACCGGCGACGAGCGCGTCGTCGAGGCGGCGCGGCGCATCCGCGAGCTCGGCCTCGCGGAGCCGATCCTTCCCGGGCCGCCGCAGGAGGACCCGCGGCTCGAGGAGTACGCGGCGCTCTGGCCCGGCAACCCGAAGATCGCCCGGCGCGCCGTCGCCAAGCCGCTCTTCCACGCGGGCATGATGGTGAAGGCGGGCCATGCCGATGCGCTCCTCGCCGGCGCGGCGAATCCCACCGCGCGCGTGATCGAGGCGGGGATGATGACGATCGGGCTCGCGCCCGGCATCCGCACGCCCTCGAGCTTCTTCCTGATGGTCCTCGGCGATCGCGTGCTGCTCTACGCCGATTGCGCGGTGAACCCCGATCCGGATGCCGAGGCCCTCGCCGACATCGCGCTCGCCTCCGCGGCGAGCTTCCGCGCGCTGCTGGGCGAGGAGCCGCGCGTGGCGCTGCTCTCCTTCTCCACGCACGGCAGCGCCAGCCACGCGCGCGTCGAGAAGGTGGTGCGGGCCCTCGCCCTCGCGCGCGAGCGCGAGCCGGGCCTCGCGATCGACGGCGAGCTGCAGGCCGACGCCGCGCTCGTGGAAAGCGTCGCGCGCAAGAAGGTCTCGCGCGAGAGCGCGGTGGCCGGACGCGCCAACGTGCTCGTCTTCCCCGACCTCGACGCGGGCAACATCGCCTACAAGCTCACGCAGCACCTCGCCGGCGCGCGCGCCGTGGGGCCGCTGCTGCAGGGCTTCGCGCGGCCCGTGAGCGATCTTTCGCGCGGCGCGAGCGTGGAGGACATCGTCGCGACCGCCGCCGTGCTCGCGGCGCGCGCGAACGGCCCGCAGGGGCCGGACGCGAGCCCGCACTAGCGCGCCTCCATCGGCACGTAGTCGCGCGGCGCGGGCCCGTTGTACACGGTGAGCGGCCGGATGAGGATGTTGGTCTCCATCTGCTCGAGCACCTGCACCGTCCAGCCCGGCACGCGCCCCACGGCGAAGATCGGCACGAAGAGGTCGGGCGAGATGCCGTTGAGGTAGTACACGACCCCCGCGTAGAAATCGACGTTCACGTTCACGCCGTGGCGCGCGTAGGGCTTCATCGCCTCCACGAGCGCGGCGAGGATCTGGTACCACTGCGGCTGGCCCATCTCCTCGGAGAGCTTCTGCACGCCGGCGCGCATGTGGCGCGCGCGCGGGTCCTCGGCCTTGTAGACGCGGTGGCCGAAGCCCATCACCGCCTCGCGGTTGCCGCGCTTGGCCTTCACGTAGGCCGCGGCGGCGGCCGGGTCGCCGATCTCCTGCGCCATCTTCATCACGTTCTCCGCCGCGCCGCCGTGGGCGGGGCCGGAGAGCGCCGCGATGGCCGCCGTCATCGCCGCGTGCAGGTTGGCTTCCGTGCCGGCCACGACGCGCGCCGTGAACGCCGAGGCGTTCGCGCCGTGCTCGGCGTGCAGGATCATGTCCACGTCCATGAGCTTCGCCGCGTCGGCGCTCGGCTTCGCGCCCTTCAGCATGTAGAGGAAGTTCGCGGCGTGGCCGAGCTCGGGATCGGGAGCGACGGGGTCGCGGCCGTTGCGGATGTGGTCGTGCGCGGCGACGATCATCGGCACCTGCGAGG
>DASUXK010000342.1:0-4558 GCA_036377935.1 Usitatibacter sp. | reverse complement strand
AGGTGTGGTTGAACGGCGCGCCGCTCGCCTCGTCGCGCAACATGTTCGTGCCCTGCGTGGCGGACGTGACGGGCCTCCTGCGCGAGGAGAACGAGCTCGCGATCCGCTTCGCCTCGCTCGATGCGGCGCTCGCCGCGAAGCGTCCCCGCGCGCGCTGGAAGAGCGCGCTCGTCTCGCGCCAGGACCTGCGCTGGATCCGCACGACGCTCCTCGGCCGCATGCCGGGGTGGACGCCCGCGATCGACCCCGTGGGCCCCTGGGGCGAGGTGACGCTCGAATGCGCGCAGAGCGTGGCGCTCGCGTCGCTGAACCTCCTTCCGTCGGTGAAGGACGGCATGCCGCGGCTCGCGCTCGATGCGCAGCTCGAAGCCGCCGATGGGCTCCGCATCGACGAGGCGCGCGTGCGGCTCGACGACCGCACGTACCCGATCGCGATCGACGACGGATCGCAGAAGCGCCTGCGCGCGGACCTGGCCGTGCCGGAGGCGCCGCTGTGGTGGCCGCATACGCACGGCGAGCCGCGCCTCGTGCGCTGCCGGATCGAGCTGAGCGTGGGCGGCGAGTGGCTCGCCTTCGACGCCGGTCGCATCGGCTTCCGCGGCCTCGTGCTCGACCAGGCGCGGGGACAAGTCCGCTTCGTGGTGAACGGCGTGCCGGTGTTCTGCCGCGGCACGTGCTGGACGCCGCTCGACTTCCGCACGCTGCGCGCCGATCGCCGCGCCCTTCGCGAGGAGCTCCAGCGCCTGCGCGACGCCGGCGCGAACATGGTGCGCGTCGGCGGCACCACCGTCTACGAATCCGGGGAGTTCTACCGCGCCTGCGACGAGATGGGAATCCTCGTGTGGCAGGACTTCATGTTCGCGAACCTCGACTATCCCGCGAAGGACGCGCCGTTCGTGGCCGAGGTCGAGGCCGAGGCGCGCGCTCTCCTCGGACGATTGCAGAAGCACGCGTGCGTCGCTGCCTACTGCGGCGGAAGCGAGGTGGCGCAACAGGCGGCGATGCTGGGCCTTCCCGCATCGGTCTGGTCGAACGAGGTGTTCACCCGACGCCTGCCCGCGCTCTGCGCCGAGCTCCATCCGGGCATTCCGTATTTCCCCTCCACGCCGTGGGGCGGCGCGCTTCCGTTCCATCCGGGGAGCGGCATCGCGCACTACTACGGCGTCGGCGCGTACCGCCGGCCGCTGCACGACGCGCGCCTCGCGCAGGTGAAGTTCGCCACCGAGTGCCTCGCGTTCTCGAACGTGCCCGACGAGGAGGGCACCACCGCCGTGCTCGGGACGCCGGCGCCGCAGCCGCACCATCCGAAGTGGAAGGCGCGCCAGCCGCGCGACCCCGGCGCGGGCTGGGATTTCGAGGACGTGCGCGACCATTACCTGCGCGAGCTCTTCCGCGTCGATCCCGTGGCGCTGCGCGGCCGCGACATCCCGCGCTACCTCGCGCTCTCGCGCGTCGTGCCCGGCGAGCTGATGCGCCGCGTGTTCGCCGAATGGCGCTCGGCCGATAGCGGCTGCGGCGGCGGCCTCGTGTGGCTGAATCGCGATTTCGTGCAGGGCGCGGGCTGGGGCGTGATCGACGCCGCCGGCCGGCCGAAGGCCGCGTACTGGTACCTCAAGCGCGCCTGGGCCCCGCGCTCGATCCATCTCACGGACGAGGGCTTGAACGGCCTCGCGATCCACGTCGTGAACGAGGGCGCCGAGCCGCTCGCCGCGACCGTCGAGCTCGACATGCTGCGGCCCGACGGCCTCGCCGCGGATTGCGCCCGCCACGGCGTGCTCGTGCCCGCGCGCGGCACGCTCACGCTCAACGCCGAGGCGATGCTCGGCTATTTCGCCGACAGCACCGCCGCGTACCGCTTCGGGCCGCCGCGCCACGAGGCGATCGTCGCGCGGCTCGTCGATCGCGAGGGGCGCACGCTCGCCGAGGACTTCCACTTCCCCGAAGGCATGGACATCCCCATGCGCCGCGCCGACGTGCGCGCCGAGGCGCGGTGGACCGAGGGCGGCGTGGTGGTCGCCTCGATCGTCTCCGACGCGTTCCTGCAATCGGCGAGCATCGCGTGCGAGGGATTCGCGCCCGACGACAACCATTTCCACCTCGCGCCGGGCCGCGAGAAGCGCGTCGTCTTCCGGCCGCTCGCCGCGGGCGTCGCGCGCTTCGCCGCGCACCTCGAGGCGCTGAACCTCGTCGCGCCCGTGGCCTTGAGCGCATCGCGCGACGCCGGAGACCGGGCGGCATGAAGCGCGACGCGCTGGCGCTCGACGAGTTCGACCCGCATGCGGTGCAGGCGGGCACGGCCATCCGCCGCACGCCGGGCTATTTCCGCTCGGGCGCGAGCGACCTCTTCGGCTGGTACCACGACGCGGAGGATGCGCCCGCTCGCGATGCCGTGGTGGTGATCTGCCCGCCGGCGGGCTCGGAGTACACGCGCTCGCACCGCTCGATGCGGCATCTCGCCGACCGCCTCGCCGCCGCGGGCATCCCGGCGCTGCGCTTCGATTACCACGGCGCGGGCGATTCGCCGGGCACCGACCTCGATCCCGACCGCCTCGCCACGTGGCGCGCGAGCATCGTCTCGGCGATCGCGCATGCCCGCGCGCTGAGCGGTCGCGAGCGCGTGCACGTGGTCGGCGTCCGGCTCGGCGCGACGCTCGCCGCGCTCGCGAGCGCGCAATCCCCGGTCGACCGGCTCGTGCTCTGGAACCCGTGCGTGCAGGGGCGTGCGTATGTGCGCGAGCTGCGAGCGCTTGCCGCCGCCGCCGAGCGCCTGTCGTGCGACATCGAGGGCGCGGTCGAGAGCGCGGGCTTCGTCTTCACCGCGGAGACCCTCGCCGCGATGTCGGCGCTCGACCTTCGGACGGCCGAGCCGCGCGTGCGCGACCGCGTGCTCGTGCTGGGACGCGACGACGCGGCGAGCGACACGAAGCTGAACGACCGGCTCACGTCGCTCGGCATCGCGAACGAGCACCGGCGCGTCGCGGGATGGGCCGGCATGATGACCGAGCACCAGTTCACGGTGGTGCCCGACGCCGCGTTGGACGAGATCGTCGCCTGGCTCGCCGCGGGCAGCCCGCGGATGGCACGCGATGCGGCCGGCCCTTCGGCAGCCGCGCCCCGCGAGCGCATCGAATTCGATTTCCACACGCCCGAGGGCACCGAGGTCGCGCTCGAGGAGACGGTCTGCCGCTTCGGCGCCGATCGTCACCTCTTCGGCGTCCTCAGCCGCCGCGATGCCTCGACCGACCGACCGGCGATCGTGGTCTTCAATGCCGGCGCGGCGCACCACGTCGGCCCGAACCGGCTCTACGTCGATCTCACGCGCAACCTCGCGGCGATGGGCCTCGCGTGCCTGCGCTTCGATCTCGAGAGCCTGGGCGACAGCGTGAACCGCCGCCCCGCGCGCGAGAACTATCCATACCCGCACAACGCGGTGGCCGACGGCAAGGCGGCGCTGGAATTCCTGCGCACGCGCTTCGGCTACCGGCGCTTCATCGTGCTGGGCCTGTGCTCCGGCGCGCACACCGTCTTCCACGCGGGGCTCGACCTCGCCGAAGAGCCCATCGAGGAGATCGTGATGATCAACCCGATGCAGTTCTACTGGGTCGAGGGCATGAGCCTCGACACCTCGCGCAAGTTCGAGGACATGGTGCAGTACAAGCGCTCGATGCGCGATCCGCGGCGCTGGCTCAAGCTCGCGCGCGGCGACGTCAACTTCCGGCGCATGGCGGAAGTGGTGGCTTCCCATGTGCGGACCCAGGCGCACGCATGGACGCAGGCGCTCGCCGAGGCGTTCGTGCCGGAGCGCGGCCCGCGCCTGTCGCGCGACCTGCGGCGGCTCTTCGCCATGGGGCGGCGCCTCACGCTCTTCGTCTCGGAAGGCGATCCCGGGCGCGACATCCTCCTCGCCGGCGCGAAGCTCACCGCCTCGCGCGCGCTTCGCGACGGCCGCATCCGGCTGCAGATGATCCCCGGCGCGGACCACACGTTCTCGCAGTGGCGGCCGCGCCGCGATGTGCTCACGCGCCTCGCCGCGCACCTAAGCGGCGCGGCGTAGTCCTACAGAAGGAAAGGCGCCGTCCGACAAGCGCATCGTCGCGAAAGCGACGACACTGCGCTCATGGAAGACACCGCGCACGTCCAGGAATCCTTCGAATGCTTCGGCATCCCGCAGCACGTGAGCGTGGAGGCCGACGGCTCCATCCCGCCCAGCCCTCCCGGCTGGAACCGCCGCAACTGGCTGCTGCACGAGGCCTCGCTCCTCGGCGCGGAGGCGATTCCCTCGCCACCGCTCACCGCTTCCGTCGAGATCACCGTCGTACGTTGAGGCTGTAACCTCTCCTCGCTAGGGACTTCCGGCGCCATTGGGCGCCGGTTTTTTTTTCGCGGAGCTGAAGTCGCAATGCGTAGCGGCCCTCCGGTGCACACGCGAATTCCTTCGTGTTAGCGTGGGCGCGTTGGCCACTACCTACGCCTACGATGCCGCCGGCAACCTCCACGGTGACGCTTCCCGACGGCTCCTGGATCGCTTACGCCTACGACGACGCGAGCCGCAGGGTGG
>DASUXK010000341.1:0-2633 GCA_036377935.1 Usitatibacter sp. | reverse complement strand
GAAGCTCACGCACCCCGAGGGGCTGCGGGCGCTCCTTTCCGGCCAGGGCGAGGTGACCGCGCAGTTCACGTCGCCGCCGTTCCAGAACATCGCGCTCGAGAACCCGAAGATCCACACCGTGCTCAACTCCTACGACGTCATGGGCGGCCCGAACACGTTCCTCATGGTCTGGGCGACCTCCAAGTTCCGCCAGGAGAACCCGAAGACGTACAAGGCGGTGATGGACGCCCTCGAGGAAGCGACGGACTCGATCAACAAGGACAAGCGCCGCGCGGCCGAGATCTACTCGCAGGAAGGCGGCGGCAAGGAGAAGGTGGACTTCCTGCTGAAGATCATGGAGGACCCGCAGGTCCACTACACGCTCGCCCCGGAGCGCATCCTTCCGTACGCGCAGTTCATGCACAAGGTCGGCATCATCAAGCACGACCCGCAATCGTGGAAGGACATGTTCTTCCCCGAGGTGCACGACCTGCCGGGGAGCTGAGGATGGCGGCGCCCGCGGCGCAGCCGCTCCTCGCCGTGCAGGGCGTGACCCTGCAGTACAAGACCCGCGAGCACCTGGTCACGGCCACGTACCGCGTGAGCTTCGACGTCCTCCCGTCGGACCGCTTCGTGCTGCTCGGTCCGTCGGGCTGCGGCAAGTCGACGCTCCTCAAGGCCGTCGGCGGCTACATGAATCCGGTCGAGGGGGAGATCCGGCTCAAGGGCGCGGAGGTGCGGCGCCCTGGGCCGGACCGCGTCATGGTCTTCCAGGAGTTCGACCAGCTGCTGCCCTGGAAGACCGTGAAGCAGAACGTCCTCTTCGCGCTCGAGGCCTCGGGGCGGCTGAAGGGCCGCGAGGCCGAGGACCGCGCCATGTCGTACATCGAGAAGGTGAACCTCACGCGCTTCGCCGATTCCATGCCGCACACGCTCTCGGGCGGCATGAAGCAGCGGGTGGCCATCGCGCGCGGCATGGCGATGGAGCCCGACATCCTGCTGATGGACGAGCCTTTCGCGGCGCTCGACGCCCTCACCCGCCGCAAGATGCAGGACGAGCTGCTGCAGCTCTGGGAGGACACGAAGTTCACCGTGCTCTTCGTCACGCACTCGATCCCCGAGGCGGTGCGCATCGGCAACCGGATCCTGCTCCTGTCCCCGCATCCGGGCCAGGTGAAGGCGGAGCTGAACAGCGACGGAACCGACGCCGAGGACGCGAACGGCGTGCGGCTCTCGGATCGCATCCACGCGATGCTCTTCACGGATGGCAAGGTCGAGCCGGAGGCCGCGCATGTCTAGCCCCGCCATCCGCCCCGAGTACGTGCGCGAGCAGGTCGAGGAGCACGACTTCGGCGTCGTGAACAAGCCGCTCACCCCGTGGGAGCGGGTGTACGGCAACGCGCTGGTGCGCAAGGTGTTCATCCTCGTCATGCTCGCCGTGGCGTGGCAGCTCTATGCGCTGCACCTCGACAACCAGCTCCTCTTCCCGACCTTCACCGAAACGATGCAGTCGTTCTTCAGCCGTCTCGCGAGCGGGGAGCTGGTGAAGAAGTCCTGGGTGTCGATCAAGGTGCTGCTGCAGGGCTACGCGCTGGGCCTCGTGCTCGCCCTCGCGATCACGATGCTCGCGATGGCCACGCGCCTGGGCAACGATTTCCTCGAGACGCTCACGGCGATGTTCAACCCGCTGCCGGCGATCGCGCTGCTGCCCGTCGCGCTCATCTGGTTCGGCCTGGGCAACGGCAGCATCATCTTCGTGCTGGTGCACGCGGTGATGTGGCCCATCGCGCTCGCCACGCACTCCGGCTTCCTCGGCGTCTCGAACACGCTGCGCATGGTCGGGCGCAACTACGGGCTCGGGGGATTCGGCTACGTGCGGCGCATCCTCATCCCCGCGGCGTTCCCGAGCATCCTCTCGGGGTTGAAGATCGGCTGGGCGTTCGCGTGGCGCACGTTGATCGCGGCCGAGCTCGTGTTCGGCACGACGTCGGGTTCCGGCGGCCTGGGCTGGTTCATCTACGAGAACAAGAACGTGCTCGACATCCCGGCGGTGTTCGCGGGCCTCTTCAGCGTGATCCTCATCGGCCTGCTCGTGGAGAACCTCATCTTCCGCACGATCGCGCAGCGCACCGTGCGCCGATGGGGGATGCACTCCTGACCGCGGCATCGGCGGCGGCGCCGGCCGCGCGCTTCTCGGGCATGCTCCTCGCCCTGGTGTGGGCCGGGGAGCTCGCCGGGATCGTGCGGCCGCACCCCGCGCTCTCCGCCGCCACCGCCGCGCTCCTCGGCGCCTTCCTGCTGCTCGCATTGGCGCGCGCGAGCCGCCACATCCGCGTGCTCTTCGTCGTGGTGGCGGGCGTCTCGGCGGCGCTCGCGTGGAAAGGCGGCGTGCCCGAGGCGCTCGTGCACGGCTACCGGCGCTCGCAGATCTTCGGCGCGTTCCTGCCCTCCGTGCTGCTGCTGCGCGCCACCGCCGAGGAGAGCCCGCGCCTCGAGCGGCTGCGCCGCGGCCTCGGTGCCCTCGCCCCGGCCGCCGCGCGCAACTGGACGCTCTACGGATCGCACGCGCTGGGCGCGGTCCTCTCGGTGGGCGCGATGTCGGTGCTGGCGCCCGTGGTCACGCGCGGCGCGGACGATGCCGAACGCGCCGCGCT
>DASUXK010000340.1:0-2651 GCA_036377935.1 Usitatibacter sp. | reverse complement strand
CCGGAACTGCCCGGCCTCCACCTGCTGCGCGAGGCTGCGGTGGGTCGCCGAGATGATGCGCACGTCGATCGGCTCCTCCTGCGTGTCGCCCACGCGGCGCACCTTCTTCTCCTGGATCACGCGCAGCAGCTTCACCTGCATCGCGAGCGGCAGGTCGCCCACCTCGTCGAGGAAGAGCGTGCCCTTCTCCGCGGCCTGCAGGTAGCCGATCTTGTCGTTGTCGGCGCCGGTGAACGCGCCCTTCTTGTAGCCGAAGAACTCGCTTTCCATCAGGTTCTCGGGGATCGCGCCGCAGTTCACCGCGACGAAGGGCGCATCGGAGCGCGCCGAGCCCATGTGGATGAGGCGGGCCGCGACCTCCTTGCCCGTGCCCGATTCCCCGGTGATGTACACCGGCGCCTGCGAGCGCGCGAGCTTGGCGATCATCTCGCGCGCGCGCTGGATGGCGGGCGACTCGCCGAGCAGCCGCGGCGTGCCGGGCGAGGCGGTCTCGCCGATCGAGGCGCGGCGCGCCTGCACCGGGCGCGGGAGCTTCAGCGCGCTCATCACGAGCGGGCGCAGCTGCTCGAGCTTGATCGGCTTGGGGAGGTAGTCGAACGCGCCGGCCTTCAGTGCGTCCACCGCGTTCTGCGTGGAGCCGTAGGCGGTGATCACCGCGACCGGCGTGTTGCCGTAGTTCTCCGAGATGTGCTTCAGGACCATGAGCCCGTCGCCGTCGGGAAGGCGCATGTCGGTGAGGCACAGGTCGTAGGGCCGCGACTTCAGCGCCGCGGTCGCCTCCTCGAGGGTCGAGGCGCTGTCCGCGTCCACGCCCATGCGCGAGAGCGTGAGCACCAGGAGCTCGCGGATGTCTGCCTCGTCGTCCACGATCAGCACGGCCTTGCGGTTCATCAGGCGCCTTTCATCGTGATGCGGAAGTGGCCTCCGCCGTCGTCCACGTACTCGATGCGCGCGGAGTTGCCTTCGCACAGCTCGCGCGCGATGTAGAGGCCGAGCCCGGTGCCCTGCGCCTCGGTGGTGAAGAAAGGCTCGAAGAGGTGCGCCTGCCCTTCCTTGCTCACCCCGGGGCCGTCGTCGATCACGTCGAGGGTGAGGCGCCCCGGAGCGGCGGCGGCGGAGGCGACGATGCGCACCGATCCCGGCTGCTGGCGGCCGTGGCGCCAGGCGTTCCTCACGATGTTCCAGAGGATCTGGTCGAGGTGCTGCCGGTCGAACCACAGGCGCTGGCGCGTGCGCACCTGCACGTCGATCGCCTGTGCCGGCACCTTCTCCACGAGCCCGAACTCCTGCGCGAACTGCGGCAGGTAGACCGCGGGGTCGATCGCCTCGGGCAGCGCGCGATCGCGGCGGTTGAGGTACAGCACCTCCTGCACGATGCGGTCGAGGCGGAAGACGTTGCCGCGGATGATGTCGAGCAGCCGCTTGCCGCCGGATCCCACCGCGCCGTCCTCCTCGAGGAGCTGCGCGGCGTGGCCGATCGAGGACAACGGGTTGCGGATCTCGTGCGCGATGGAGGCGGTGAGGCGCCCCAGCGCGACGAGCTTCATCTGCTGCGCCTGCTGGCGCATGCGGCCCACGTCCTCGACGAAGATCACCGCGGCCGAGGGCTTGCCCGCGCCGATCGGGACGAAGTGCACCTGCAGCTCGTGCGCGGTGCGCGGCCCGCGCAGCTGCATGAGGGTAGTCTCGGAGCCGCGGCGCCAGCTCTCCAGCAGGCGCGCGATCTCGGGCGCGTATTCGGCGATCGAGGGACGCCGCCCCGCGGGCAGCGGCCCCAGGAGCTGCGCCGCGCGCGGGTTGCTCTGGCGGATGCCGCCCTCGCCGTCGACGACGAGGATGCCGTCCTGCATGTCGCGGATCACGAGCTCGTTGATCTGCGAGAGGTTCGCGAGGTCGATCTTGCGTTCCTCGGCGATGCGCTCGCTGGTGCGCGCGTACTGCGCGAGCGTGGAGGCGAGGCCCGCCGTGGCGAAGTAGCCCACGCAGGTGAGCCCGGCCTGCAGGAAATCGCGGCCGGTGCTGTCGAAGCGCCAGACCTCGAACGCCTGCGCCACCAGCACGGCGAGCGAGGCGAACGCCGCGTGGAAGAACGCGAGGCGCCCGCGCGTGATGAGGCCCGCCGCGGCGAGCGAGACCAGCAGCATGATGCCCAGGCCGCTCCTCACGCCGCCGCTCGCGTACATCAGCACCACGATCGCGAGCACGTCCGCCACCATGCCGGCGGTGACCTGCAGCGTGAGGTTGGGCTCGCGCATGCGCGCGGGGACGAGGAGCCCCAAGGCGACCACGCCGTAGACCAGCGTCGTCGGCACCACGAGGGAGCGTTGCGAGATGCCGAGCAGGAAGAAATTGTTGAAGTAGACGAACGCGACGCCCGTCAGCCCCGCGAGCAGCACGCGGTACGCGGAGAAGATGAGCAGCGTGTTCCACGTCGCCGCGTCGGGCGCGACGATGAGGGGCATCGAACGCCCGAAGCGCGGGACCTGGCGTGCGGCGGCGGTGTCCGGCGCCGAGCTCACGGGACGTGCCGGCAGCGCGGGTTGTCGCGGCAGACGAGGCGTCCGGCCTCCTCGCGCGCCTCGCTGCGCGGCAGGTGCACGCCGCAGCGCGTGCATTGCACCATGTCCTCGCCGCGGTCCGAGCGCCGCGCA